>CALPYQ020000023.1 GCA_943327965.2 Singulisphaera sp. GP187 | reverse complement strand
TAAAGACCTTTGGCCTTCAAGTGCGCATCCAAACGTGGGAAAACGTGGCGCGTGTTGCCCTCGTAAATCTTGTAACGCTGTTCGTCATTCAAGATATTGGAGGATTGAATATAACGCTTGGTGTCGTCATAGTAATGGCCTGTTTCGGGGTCGATGCCGCGGACTGCGCCAATCATTTCTGAGGCAAACAAAATGTTGTCTACAGGAATGACTTTGGTCAGCAAATCGATACCGGGCTGGTGATAGACACACGTGTCAAAGAAAATGTTATGGAGCAAGTGATCTTGTAACAATGGCTTCTTCAGTTCTTGCGCCAAGCCACGGAAGCGACCCCAGTGGTAAGGCACGGCACCACCCCCGTGCGGGATCAAAAATTTCAAGCTTGGAAAATCCTTGAACAAATCAGATGTCAAACACTGCATGAAGGCAGTGGTATCTGCATTCAAATAATGTGCGCCCGTGGTGTGGAAGCAGCTGTTGCAACTGGTGCTGACATGAATCATGGCGGGTATGTTGTATTCCACCATTTTTTCGTAAATGGGGTACCAATGCTTGTCACTCAAAGGGGGCGAGGTCCAATGGCCACCAGAAGGGTCGGGGTTTAAGTTAATCCCCACGTTGCCATACTCTTTGACGCAGCGCTCCAATTCTGGAATGCAGGTGGCAGGGTCGACACCAGGTGACTGGGGCAACATGGCCACAGGCACAAAGTTGTCTGGAAACAATTGGCTGACGCGGTAACACAACTCATTGCAAATGGCTGCCCAAGTGGACGACACATTGAAATCACCGATGTGATGCGCCATGAAACTGGCGCGAGGGCTGAACAATGTGAGGTCAGAGCCGCGCTCTTTCATCAAGCGCAATTGATTGGTTTCGATGGACTCGCGCAACTCATCGTCACTGATTTTGAGGTCAGACACTTTGGGGCCAAGCTCGGGCGTGTTCAAGTTGGCAATTTGCGCGTTACGCCAGTTTTCCAAAGCCTTGGGGGCTGTGGTGTAGTGGCCATGACAGTCGATGATCAATGGTTTTTGTTGACTCATGATGTTTCCAATGATGAAAAATAAATTGTGAACTGGCTCTCAGCAAAATCTTGCGTATGGGCTTAGGCTTGCCAAATGGAAGAAGGCACCATGGCCTCGCCTCGCATCAGCAAACGGGCCGTACGCAACAGTGCCGCTTGCTTGACAAGCTGCCCGCCTGGCAAATGACTTGCAGATTCCGTTTGCAAAGCCACGCTAAATTCGCCCGTAGGATGCTCTACCGAAACGTTTTTGGCCAATCCAGATGGCATGACTGCCACCCCATCACAGACCGATCCTTCCAACACACACGCCGTGCCTACCGTGACAGCGGCCAACACACCAATGGCGTCGTGACAAACGTGGGGAATAAAACTTCTAGTGGTAATGGCGCCGCCATTTTGAGGTGATGCGATCAAAGTCATCTTGGGATAATTTTTTTGAATGACATCCCCCAGACCCATCAAGCGGGAAACTTGCAATCGGAGCGCTTCAATTTTGTTTTTCAGTTCAGCGTCGGCATTTAACTCGGCCACCGACTCATAGCCAGTGCGCCCCACATCGGTGGCTTTGAACATCACCAAGGGCATGCCGTTGTCAATGCAAGTCACATCCAAGGTAAAGGGTTCAAAGCCTGAACCCGTCACAGTTAATGTGTCCTTGACGCGGCCCGTTGGTAACAAACCCTCGCAAACAGACCCGGCTGTGTCTAGAAAATTAATGACAACGGGTGCCGATGTTCCAGGGGCGCCATCAATTCGGGCTGAGCCCTCATATTGCACAACACCGTCTTTTGTATCGACCGTGATATCGCATTGCATGTCTGTGTTTAAGGTCAGGACGCGAAATGTACTTTGTTCGCCCTGCGGCTGGACCATGCCTGTCTCAAGTGCAAAGGGGACAACGGCCGCCAGCATGTTGCCGCAATTGGGTGTGGTGTCGACGGTGTCTTTGTCGGGCTGCAACTGTGCAAATAAAAAGTCCAGATCGACGCCAGGCACACTGCTTTTTCGAACGATGCCTACTTTGCTGGTCAGGGGGTGCGCACCACCAAGGCCGTCAATTTGCCGTTTATCTGGGGATCCCATGGCCGCCAACAAAACGCGATCTCGCGTGGCAATGTCTGAGGGCAAATCAGCTTCATTGAAAAAGGGGCCTTTAGAGGTCCCTCCTCTCATCAAAAGGCAAGGAATGCCTGTTTGTGCGCTTTTTGTCATGTGAAGCAAGGTCTAAGTGTGTGAAAAGGGCGGGAATTGGAAGGTGATTCTCATTCCATTGCCCGATAAAACCAAGTCAAAGTAGACACTACCTGTTAGATCAAAATAGAATAGCTGAACTTCCGTTATGGAAAATTAACACATGGATCTCAAACAATTGGAATATTTTGTTCGCGTGGCCGAGATGGGCAGCTTCACGCGGGCAGCCATTGCACTCAATGTGGCACAACCAGCCTTGAGCCGTCAAATTAGACTGCTTGAAGTTGAGCTGCGTCAAAATTTGCTCAAACGAAATGGCCGTGGTGCCAGTCCAACTGAAGCGGGACAGTTGCTCCTAGAGCATGGGCGAGGCATTCTTCATCAGGTTGAAAGAGCGCATGAGGAACTAGCGCGCGCTAGAAGCGGCCTTAGCGGCAAGGTGGCATTGGGCCTGCCACCCAGTGTGGCCAGGGTACTCACGGTGCCACTAACCAGGGCATTTAGGGAGAAAATGCCCGACGCCCATTTATCGATCAGCGAAGGCCTCACGGCGGCCATGCAAGAAAGCCTCTTGAATGGCCGGCTGGATATTGCTTTGTTGTACAACCCCAAAGCCACTGCGGGGCTGGAAATTTCTCATTTGGTTCAAGAAGAACTTTGGCTGGTGCAAGCTCGCCGCTCTGCTTTGCAGGAGGACCCACCGCCGCCGCCGATAGCGCTGAAAGAAGTTGCCAAACTGCCTTTGGTGATTCCAAGCCGACCCAATGCCATTCGCATGCACGTGGAGTCTGAAATGGCCGGCATTGGAAGTCGACCAAAGATTGCGCTTGAGATTGATGGCGTCACGTCCATCTTGGAGTTGGTGGCTGACGGAGCGGGTTCGGCCATCTTGTCGCGCAATGCGGTTACTCGCTCCATCAATCCCTCTGCATTTTCTACCCGCCCTATTTCTGAGCCCCGGATGAGCATTCAACTTTGCAGCGTCGTCAGTTCATTGCGCCCCTCCACACTGACGCAACAAGCTACATTAAGTTTGATTCGAGAAATTGCACAAAAACTTTTAGCGCCCACCTAAATGAAACCATCTTTTCCCTTCAACACATTGACCTTGCAACCGCGCGCAAATTCAAAATGGCATTTTTTCACCGCATTGATGGTGAGTTTATGCAGTGCGAATTTTTCTTTTGCACAATCAAATCAGGCTTCGGCTTACCCTAGCAAAGCCATTCGCTTGGTGGTTCCCTTTACACCCGGTGGCAGTGCCGACATCTTGGGCAGAACCATCGCGCAAGAACTTTCACAAGCATGGGGACAGCCTGTGGTGGTTGAAAACATTGCAGGCGCAGGCGGCAGCATTGGCACAGACAGGGTTGCAAAAGCACCTGCCGATGGCTACACCTTGTTGATGGGTCACATTGGCACCTTGGCGGTTAACCCTTCGCTGTACCCCAAACTCCCCTACAACCCGGTCAAAGACTTTGCGCCCGTGGCATGGGTTGCCCGCGTTCCCAATGTCTTGGTGGTCAATGCGCAATTGCCCGTCAAAAACATTCAGGAACTGGTGGCACTGGCAAAGTCAAAGCCGGGTCAGTTAAGTTATGGTTCGGGCGGCAATGGCAGTGCGGCCAACCTGGCAACAGAATATTTCAAAATGCAAAGCAATATTTCGCTATTGCACATTCCCTATCGTGGTACCGCGCCAGCCGTGAACGATTTGATGGGGGGACAGATTCAAGTTTTGTTCACCGGTGCGCCCGCTGTCATGGGCCATGTCAAACACGGCACCCTTCGAGCCTTGGCAGTTTCTAGTCCCAAACGTTTGCCGGCTTTACCGGACTTGCCCACCGTGGCAGAAGCCGGTTATAAAAATTTTGAAGCTGACCAATGGTATGGCGTGGTTGCACCTGCTGGTACCCCACGCGACATTGTCATGAAACTCAATCAACAAATTAATTTAGCCCTCAATGGCAATGAACTCAAGAAGCGTCTGGTCACAGAAGGTGCTGTGGCCATGCCCGAAACACCTGAAGTTTTTGGCGCATTGATTGCGCAAGAAATTGAACGGTGGCGACCTGTCATGACTTCAGGCCGCGTTAAGGCTGATTGAGCGCGAATTAAAGTGACAAGCCGTGCGTTTGAAGCACCCAAAGAAGCAAGTTGAGGGTGACAAATGAGGCCATGGTGGTCACCAACAATGCCGCGGCACTGAGTCCATCATGGCCATGCTTTTGCGTCAAGATGGGATAGATGCCCATGATGGGCATGGCACAGGTGAGCAAGACAGCCGTTCTTAAAACCGGATCGGAGATAGGAATGAGCCAAGTTAAAACAGCCCACATGACCAAAGGGTGAACAATCAATTTACCGAACGTAATTTGAGACACACGCGATTCCATGCCACGCACAGGCAAGCCCACCAAACTGCCGCCAATGACAAACAAAGACAATGCACCGCTGGCCTGCGCAAAAAGCGTAACAGCACGACTCAAACTGGCGGGCAATTGAATGCTGAACCAAGAGAATGCAAAGCCCAGAACAATGCCCCAAATCATGGGATTCTTCAGCATGCCTTTCAGGGTCTGAATAAAAATTTGATGCCAGCGTTGTTGACCCGATCCAGTTTCTGCCCAAGCCAACATGAGTGGAATGATGATGAGGTTCTCGACAATCATATTGAGCGCCAAAGAGACGCCAGCAATAGGCCCCAAACTAAGAAGCGCAATGGGATAACCTACAAAACCGCTGTTGGAGCAGGTCATGCCCAAGCCCATACAAGCACTCATGCTGCGCGTCGTCTTGAGGACTTTCAAAGCCCAGGTGACGCTCAAAACTAAGGTGATGAGAGATGCCAGCGCATACGCGGCAACATATTCTGAATTGAGAATGTCACTCAAGGATCTTTGTGACAAGGCATTGAACAGCAATGCGGGCATGGCCACCTTGACGACGAAGGTGCCAAAGGCCCGCATGTCGGTTTTGGCAAATACACCCCACCGCGTTAGACCATACCCCAAGGCAATTGCCACATAGATGGGTACAGTGATGGCAAGAATGTCAAACATTCAGTGCCAGCATCTCATTGCTTTTGAATGCCTGCACGTTGAATCACTTCTCCCCACCTTTTGGTCTCGCTGCTTAGCAAATCGGCGGCTTGCTGCAAGCTGCTAGGCTGTGGCTCTACGTTCATGTCTTGAAGTTTTTTACGAACGTCAGGATGATTCAAGGCATTCTGAATTTCTTGGTTTAATTTTTGAACCACATCCTTGGGTGTTTTGGCAGGCGCCGCCAAAGCATTCCACGATGCCGCATACAAGTTTCGAATGCCCGATTCTTTGGCCGTAGGAACTTGCGGCAAGGCCGCTGCACGCTTGTCGCCTGTTACGGCCAATGCACGCAAAGCCTGACCTTTAATTTGCGGCAGGACCGGCGCCAAGATTTCTACGCCCACATCAATTTGACCACCGCGAAGGGCTGTCAAGACAGCGGGCGTGCCATTGAAGGGAACCACCTGCGCATCGATGCCAGCCGTAGACTTGAACAACTCAGCTGCCAAGTTTTGCGTGCTACCCACATTGATACTGCCAATGTTGAGCTTGCCTGGATTGGCCTTTGCAAAAGTGAGCAGATCTGCCAAATTGGAAAACTTGGAGTCGTTGTTCACCACAATGGCAATGTCAAAGGTTCCCAAAATTGACAGTGGCGTCAAATCTTTTTCTGCATCGTAGGGCAAGGTTTTGAAAAGCCCTGCACTAACAGCGGTAGCGTTTGACATCAAGAGCAGCGTGTAGCCATCCGGGGCAGATTTGGCAACTGAATCGGTTGCCACAACACCGCCCGCACCAGGCTTGTTTTCAATCACGATGCTCTGACCCAAATTTTCACCCAGCTTTTGGGCCACGGTGCGCGCAGTTAAGTCTGCAACACCACCCGCACCAAAGGGCACCACAATTTTGAGGGACTTGTTTGGAAATGCCCCTTGGGCAAAAGCGCCCAAGCTCAAAGAAGCCAGACAAACGACGCCAACATACTTGCGCAACACGCGATTCAAATTCATTTCAAATTCCTGTTTAAGGCTGAAAAAAGCTCAATCAGAATTATGGCACTCCGAGCTTAAGCCCAAAACACGCTGCCATTTTTTTGATACCACGCGTCAACTTGGCTTTCAACGGATGCCTCAATGCGGCTGCGTTTAATTTTCATGGTGGGCGTGAGGTACCCATTTTCGATGGACCACGCTTCGCTGGCGATGACCAACATGCGCAGCTTTTCGTATTCAACCAACTCAGCATTGACCTTCTCCAAGTGCTGTGCCAATTGCGCTTCAACATCAGCCCTGACTTGTGGGTCGTTCATCTTGGGGCGAATGTCTTCCGCAAGCACCACCATGGCATAAGCCGCAGATTGCGAAACGCCTGAAACAATGCTCATTTCAATCATGGGATGCACATTGAGTTTGTTCTCAATGGGCGCAGGCGCTACATATTTGCCTTTGGATGTTTTGAACAGTTCTTTGACGCGGCCCGTAATTTTCAACAGGCCGTCAGCCCTTTGTGAGCCCTGATCGCCCGTTTTGAAAAAGCCATCAGGCGTGAATGACTCTGCATCCAAGTCGGGTCGTTTGTAGTAGCCCACCATTTGCCCAGGCGATTTCACCAAAATTTCACCTTCAGGACTGATTTTGGCTTGAACGCCTTCAAGCGGCACACCCACACAACCAGGCGCATTGATTTGGGTTGTTGAATTGTGGGAATAAGCAAAGTCCTCAGTCATGGCATAACCCTCTAAAAGGTTAAGACCTAACTTGCGATACCAAACAATGAGCTCTGCAGGGATGGGCGCTGAACCACTACCCGCCAAAATGACATGGTCCAGTCCCAAGCCTTTCAAAATTTTCTTGCGCACCACGCCGCCCAACAAGGGAATACTCAAAAGCAGATTCAATTTTCCTGGTGGCATTTTGCTGAAAACGCCTTGCTGGAATTTGAGCCACAAGCGAGGCACAGAGATGAACATGGTGGGTTTGGCACGGTTCAAATCTTGAATGAAGGTGTCCAATGACTCCGCAAAATAGACATGCGTTCTGCCGTGCGTCAATGAACTGGCACCGACCCATGCACGCTCAAACACGTGGGCCAAAGGCAGATAAGAAAGAATGCGGTTGTCGTCGCGATCACCCAGGTTTTCAATCAAGGTTTTGACAATGCCGTCCGACGCTGTAGAAATTCGCTCGAAGTTGTGCATCACACCCTTGGGTTGACCTGTAGAACCTGAGGTGTACATGATCATGGCCAAATCGGAGGGGGCTCTGGCTATGTCGCCACTGAGAGGCGCTGTTTGGCCAACCACGTCATGCCACTTGGTGTAGGTGTTGCTTGGCGCCAATGGAAAGGCAATGCAGGGCAAGCTAGGTGGCACAAAAGGCATTTGCAGAGGCCATGTGTCCAATTTGCCGACAAACAAGAAACTCGCCTCGCTGTGATCTAGCACATAGCGAATGGTTTCACCGGATTCGGTTGGAAAAATGGCAACCGTTGTACCGCCCGCCATCCAGATGGCCAACTCTGCCATGATGAAATGCGCACAATTTTTAGACAGTATGGCCACCCGGTCACCGGGCTTCAAGTTTTGCGCCTGAAGATAGGCCGCCATTGAGCGGGCCTGACGCATGGTTTCTTGCCATGTGTAATCAATGACTTGTCCTTGCCCAATGGGTTGGGTCATGTAGACACGGTTAGCGAGCGATTTTTCATGTCCGTAAACGTGATCAAGAATCAACTTTGAATTCATAGAATACTTTCAAATGACAAGGGTAAGATGGTGTTCGAAATGGATGCAAAAAATTGCGCTAAGGCAGTGAACTTTGCAGTGAGGGCATTGTGCTGAGATTTCAGGCCAAGAACATGCGTTTTTTCCTCTATTTGGCTAGGTTTTTCCCTGATAGGCTGCATAGCATGCTGTTTATGTTTCAATGAATTGACTGCTTAGAATTTAAACCTGCCTCGTTCGTTGTCAGTTCGCCCCCTTGCCCCCTTCATCGCTAAAGGTTCAAACTCATGTTTGTCATTGCCGTGTTCTTGACGCTGATCTATGTGTTTTTTTGGTTTTGGTACGGTGGAAACGGCCAACCCATGTCATCCCAAGAAATCGAAGAGGCACTCTTCAAACTGCGAAGCACTGACCCTGCACACGACAACTCCGCAGAAGTTGAGGACATTCGACAGTTATTGGCATCGGACGATGGCAAAGAATTTGTCATGCAAAACTTGGTGCGCTACCGTGCCAAAGCGCTTTATCCCGAAGGCTTTCATTACAGCGACGATCCTCGTGAAGCAGACAAACGGTATGGCAAATCCATCATTGGCGACTTGCTGCGTTATGGCAATTTGGTCATATTTATCGCCCGTAAAACGGGGGATTTTGTCAAGCCCGAGGGTGCAGACGCATGGCACTATGTGGCCATGGTTCGCTATCGCAGTCGCCGCGATTTTGTGCGATTTGCAACGCGTGCCAACCAAGCCGACAAGTTTGTACACAAATGGGCCGCCATTGAAAAAACGCATGTTTTTCCGGTTAAACCCTTGATCAGCTTTTTCGCTGTGAGAACTTTGCTTGGACTGGCCTTGTTCAGCTTAGGCTTGATCCTCACAAGGGTTCTTTAAAGCGCAAGGTGTTTTACAAATTTCAGCCAAGGCTTGGTATGCTGATGCCTTGTTCTACGATTTTCTGAACGCCACCATGCAACACGCTGCACAAAGCAACACCCAGTTACCCCAACCTGAATTCGATCGGTTCTATAAGCACACCGAGTTGACTCAACTGCTGCAAGACTTTGCCAATGCCAGACCCGATTTGGTGGAACTCCGAGAACTGGGCCGCAGCCACGAAAACCGACCCATTTGGGTTTTGGTCCTGACTCGCAAAAGTACCGGCGCTGACATTGACAAGCCAGCATTCTGGGTGGATGGCAACATTCACGCGGCAGAACTGACGGCCAGCACCGCTTGCCTTTATTGGCTACACCAATTGCTCAGCAAAGATGGTGAGGATGCACAGGTCACTGAGTTGCTCAGTACACGTGCCATTTATTTGGTGCCGCGTCTCAATCCAGATGGGGCTGAGTTGGCATTGGCCGATCGACCACGCCATCTTCGTTCTTCCACTCGCCCCTACCCTTGGGATGAGCCCCATGTGGAGGGCCTGACCATTGAAGACATGGATGGTGACGGACGCATTTTGATGATGCGCATACCTGATTCACATGGTGGTTGGAAAGTGAACCCTGAAGAGCCTCGTTTGCTCACGCCGCGTTTGCCCGGTGAGTTTGGTGGGCAGTATTACCGCGTTATTCCTGAGGGCAGTTTGCAGCATTACGACGGCATCAACATCAAACCCAATCGCGATGTGGAAGGCTTGGACTTAAATCGAAACTTCCCAGCCTTCTGGCGGCAAGAGTACGAACAACTGGGTGCCGGCCCCTACCCCACCAGCGAGCCCGAAGTTCGCGCCATGGTGGACTTCATTGTCAAGCATCCCAACATCGGCGCAGCGGTCAGTTTTCACACGCACTCTGGTGTCATTTTGCGGCCCATGGGAACACAAAGCGACACCGATATGACGCCCGAGGATTTGTGGATGATCAAGCGCATGTCGGACATTGGCAGCAAGCTGACGGGCTATCCTGCCGTGAGCATTTTTCATGACTTTAAATACCATCCCAAGGAAGTCATCACCGGTACGCAAGACTGGGTGTACGAACACTTGGGTGCTTTGTTTTGGACCATCGAAATTTGGGCGCCCAACAAAGAAGCTGGCATTACCGATTACGACTGGATTCATTGGTACCGTGACCATCCGCCAGAAGACGACATCAAGTTACTCAAATGGAGCGATGAAGTGTGTGGCGGCAATGCCCACGTCGATTGGTATCCTTACCAACACCCCGATTTAGGCGCTGTCGAATTGGGGGGCTGGGACCGCATGAATTATTGGCGCAATCCACCCGCGCATTTGCGCGAACGCGAGGCGGCAAGGTTCCCTGCTTGGCTCAATCAAATTGCCCTCACCTTGCCTAAATTGGAGTTGCTGTATGCCAAAGCAGAAAAGCTAGGCAACAACCAATGGCGCGTTCAGATGGCCGTTGGCAATGCGGGCTACTTACCAAGCTACATCACCAAACGTGCCTTGGAACGCAAGACAGCCCGTCCCTGCGTGTTTGAAATCGACATGCCCAAAGGTACAACATTGCGCATGGGCAAACCGCGCATGGAAGGGCCCCAGTTGGAAGGCCATGCGGCCAACACATCCCTTCAAGCTTTCTTGCCCAACAAATCCCTCACAGGCGACCGAGCCCTGAACGAATGGATTGTGGAAGCCCCCGCCGGCACCGTCCTCAACCTGACTGCGCATGCTGCACGAGCAGGCACAGTCAGAACATCCATCACATTGACTTAAGTTATTTCAAACCTAGCAATCGCACTGCGTTATCTTTCAAAATTCCGGGCATCACCTCGGGTTTGAAACCTGCAACTTCAAAGTCCTTCATCCACCGCTCAGGTGTAATGAGGGGATAGTCGCTGCCAAACAAGATGCGATCTTTCAAGAGCGTGTTGGCATACTGAATCAATTGCTTCGGAAAGTACTTGGGACTCCAACCCGACAAATCAATCCAAACATTGGGCTTGTGGGTCG
>CALPYQ020000022.1 GCA_943327965.2 Singulisphaera sp. GP187 | reverse complement strand
TCAAAGACACATCATCTGCATGAAATGGGGCACCAAGTACGGCCCTGAATATGTGAACCGCTTGTATGCCATGGTCCGTCGACACTTAACGGGCAATTTCAACATGGTTTGCCTCACAGACGACAGCACGGGCATACGCAGTGAGGTTCAATGCTTGCCTATCCCTGCGCTGGATTTACCAGCAGGCATTCCTGAGCGTGGTTGGACCAAGCTGGCGTCATTTGCGCAAGACCTGCATGGTTTGCGCGGCACCGCTTTGTTTCTGGATGTGGACGTTGTGGTTGTCGGCAGCCTTGACGGATTCTTTGAGGCGCCTGGCGACTTCATGATCATTCACGACTACAAACGGCCGTGGCGCATCACAGGCAACTCATCCGTTTACAGATACGAGCTAGGCGCACACCCCGATGTCCTTGCGTACTTCCGCAACAACTTTGACAGCATTCGCAAACAGTTCAGAAATGAGCAGGCTTATTTGTCTGACTTTTTACATCGACAAGGCAAGCTGGCCTATTGGCCCAATGAATGGTGCCCCAGTTTCAAATACCACAGCATTCCAAGTTGGCCCACCAATTATTGGACACCCCCACAAATTCCTCACAATGCACGCATTGTGATTTTTCACGGCGAGTGCAACCCACCAGATGCATTGGCGGGCAAACGCAATCGAAAATTCAGATTCATCAAGCCAGCAAAATGGGTGGCTGAACATTGGAAAGAATAAAAAAGGCGTTCAATTGAACGCCTTTTTTGCGAGATCATCGTCAATGTTTAGATGTAAGAGACCGCCACAATTTCGTAACGTTTCTCGCCACCGGGCGCCTGCACCACTGCCACATCACCCTCTTCTTTGCCAATGAGCGCACGCGCAATGGGGCTGCTGATGTTGATCAAACCCAACTTAAGGTCCGCTTCGTCTTCACCCACGATTTGGTACTTGACCACCTCGCCAGTGCTTTCTTCTTCCAACTCAACGGTGGTGCCAAATACCACTTTGCCCCCTGCATCGACTGAAGCGGGATCGATGATTTGCGCCGCTGACAGTTTGCCTTCAACTTCTTGAATTCGCCCCTCAACAAAACCTTGACGGTCTTTGGCTGCATCGTATTCAGCGTTCTCACTCAAGTCGCCTTGTGCGCGTGCTTCAGCAATGGCATTGATGACTGCAGGACGCTCCACCGTTTTCAAATGGTGAAGCTCGGCCTTCAGCTTTTCAGCACCGCGAAGGGTAATAGGAATAGTAGCCACGAAATGTCTCCGATTTTTTATTAGGCAGTCAACATGGCGTGCATTTCTTGAACAGAAATGACATCCAGTTTGTCGATGTACTTCATACCTTCGACAGCCGCTTCAGCGCCTGCAATGGTGGTGAATGTTGTCACTCTGGCCAGCAAAGCCGATGTGCGAATAACGCGCGAATCGGCAATCGCGTTACGCCGTTCTTCAACTGTGTTGATGACCAACGCAATTTCGTTGTTTTTGATCATGTCCACAATGTGCGGGCGGCCTTCTGTGACCTTGTTGACCGCTTGAACGGCAACGCCTTCAGCGGCAATGGCAGCGGCTGTTCCCTTGGTTGCAAAGATTTGGAAGCCTAAGGCCACCAAATCGCGCGCAACTTTGACAGCGCGGGGCTTATCGCCATTTTTAACTGTGAGGAAAACTTTGCCTTCACGTGGCAACTTGGTGCCGGCACCCATTTGGCTCTTCACAAAAGCCTCACCAAAGGTTTTACCAACACCCATGACCTCACCCGTGGACTTCATTTCTGGGCCCAAGATGGTGTCAACGCCGGGAAATTTCACAAAGGGGAATACCGCCTCTTTGACACTGAAATAAGGCGGCGTCACTTCTTTGGTAATACCCTGAGACGCCAAGGTTTGACCAGCCATGCAACGCGCTGCCACTTTGGCCAACTGAATGCCTGTGGCTTTAGAAACATAAGGCACTGTGCGTGAGGCACGGGGGTTCACTTCAAGCACATAGATGACATCTTTGCCATCGACGTGCTGAATGGCAAATTGCACGTTCATTAAACCGACCACACTCAAAGCACCGGCCATGGCCGCTGATTGACGTTTGAGTTCGTTGACCGTCTCTGCGCTCAAGCTGTAAGGGGGTAAGGAGCAAGCGGAATCACCGCTGTGGACGCCCGCTTGTTCAATGTGCTCCATCACACCACCAATGAAAGTTTTGCCTTCAGGGTCGCGCAAGCAATCAACATCGCACTCAATGGCGTCGTTCAAGAATCGATCAAGCAACACTGGGGAATCATTGCTGACCTTCACGGCCTCGCGCATATAGCGCTCTAGATCGCGCTGTTCGTGCACAATTTCCATGGCACGTCCGCCCAGCACGTAGCTGGGGCGAACCACCAAGGGGTAACCCAAGGCGGCGGCTTTTTCCAAGGCTTCAGGCTCGGTACGTGCTGTGGCGTTGGGTGGCTGACGCAAGCCCAATTCATGCAATAACTTTTGAAAACGCTCGCGGTCTTCTGCAGCGTCGATCATGTCGGGGCTGGTACCAATGATGGGCACGCCCGCCGCTTCTAAACCTAGCGCCAATTTCAAAGGTGTTTGACCACCGTATTGAACGATCACGCCCGTTGGTTTTTCTTTGTCAACAATTTCGAGCACGTCTTCTAAAGTTAGTGGCTCGAAATACAAACGGTCCGAGGTATCGTAATCGGTTGAAACCGTTTCGGGATTGCAGTTAACCATGATGGTTTCATAGCCATCTTCGCGCATGGCCAAAGCTGCATGCACGCAGCAATAGTCAAATTCAATACCCTGACCAATTCGGTTGGGACCACCACCCAAGACCATGATCTTTTTGTTGGTGGTGGGTTCTGCCTCACACTCATCTTCATAAGTGGAATACATGTAAGCCGTGTCCGTAGAGAACTCTGCGGCACAAGTGTCAACCCGCTTGTAGACGGGCCGTACATTCATGGCATGGCGTTGAGCCCGAACCTCTTGCTCGTTGGTTTTGAGCAGCTTCGCTAAGCGTCGGTCTGAGAAGCCTTTTTTCTTCAAAGCGCGCAGCTCATCTGCAGTAATGGCTTTCAAGTTGGTGGTTTCCAACTCAAGTTCAATCTTGACGATGTCTTCAATTTGAACCAAGAACCAAGGGTCAATTTTGGTGAGGTTAAAAACCTCGTCAACGCTGAGTCCCATTGCGAAGGCATCGCCCACATACCAAATTCTGTCTGGTCCGGGTTCGCCCAATTCTTTTTCAAGCACTTCGCGGTCTTGCGTTTTTTCGTTCAGACCATCGACGCCCACTTCCAACCCACGCAATGCTTTTTGGAAGGATTCCTGGAAGGTGCGCCCCATGGCCATCACCTCGCCCACTGACTTCATTTGAGTCGTCAGGCGACTATCGGCTGTCGGAAATTTTTCGAATGCGAAACGAGGAATTTTGGTGACAACGTAGTCAATGCTAGGCTCGAAACTGGCAGGCGTAGCACCACCCGTGATTTCGTTGCGTAGCTCATCCAGCGTGTAGCCCACCGCCAACTTGGCTGCGACTTTGGCAATAGGAAAACCTGTTGCTTTAGAAGCCAACGCAGATGAACGAGAAACACGTGGGTTCATCTCAATGACGACCATGCGACCGTCTTTGGGGTTGATTGAAAACTGAACGTTTGAACCACCGGTGTCCACACCAATTTCACGCAACACTGCCAAGCTGGCATTCCGCATGATTTGATACTCTTTGTCGGTCAGTGTTTGGGCCGGCGCAACCGTGATGGAGTCGCCCGTGTGAACGCCCATGGGGTCCAAATTTTCAATGGAGCAAATGATGATGCAGTTGTCCGCCTTGTCGCGAACCACTTCCATCTCGTACTCTTTCCAACCCAACAATGACTCTTCAATGAGCAGTTCGTTGGTAGGAGACGCTTCTAAACCACGTTTGCAAATGGTCTCGAACTCTTCTGGGTTGTAGGCAATACCGCCACCAGTGCCGCCGAGGGTAAAGCTTGGGCGAATTACAGTGGGAAAACCAACGCTGCGTTGAACAGCCCATGCTTCGTCCATGCTGTGCGCAATGCCTGAGCGCGCAGAGCCCAGACCAATTTTGGTCATCGCATCTTTGAACTTCAAGCGATCTTCCGCTTTGTCAATGGCTTCGGGTGTAGCGCCAATGAGCTCAACCTTGTATTTGTCGAGTACACCGTTGTGCCACAAATCTAGGGCACAGTTAAGCGCTGTTTGTCCGCCCATGGTGGGCAGAATGGCATCGGGGCGCTCTTTGGCAATGATTTTTTCAACCGTTTGCCATGTGATGGGTTCAATGTAAGTGACGTCCGCAGTAGCGGGATCGGTCATGATCGTGGCGGGGTTGCTGTTGATCAAGATGACTTTGTAGCCCTCTTCGCGCAATGCTTTGCAAGCCTGCACGCCAGAGTAGTCAAATTCACAGGCTTGGCCAATGATGATGGGGCCAGCGCCAATGATGAGAATGCTTTGAAGGTCGGTCCGCTTTGGCATGTTATTTGGTCTCCATCAAGTTGATGAAGCGATCGAAAAGATAGGCAATGTCGTGAGGACCAGGAGAGGCCTCGGGGTGACCTTGGAAACAGAACGCAGGTTTGTCTGTGCGTGCTAGACCTTGCAAGGTACCGTCAAACAAAGAAACGTGTGTGGCGCGCAGGTTGGCAGGCAAAGATTTTTCGTCGACTGCAAAACCGTGGTTTTGGCTGGTGATAGAGACTCGACCGGAGTCGAGGTCTTTGACCGGATGGTTGGCGCCGTGATGACCAAATTTCATTTTGAATGTTTTGGCGCCACTGGCCAGCGCCATGATTTGATGGCCCAAGCAAATACCAAAAGTTGGAATGCCAGTTTCAATTAGCGTCTTGGCGGCAGCAATGGCGTAGTTGCAAGGCTCTGGGTCGCCAGGACCATTGGACAAGAAAATGCCATCCGGATTGTGTTTGAGCACTTCTGCGGCAGGTGTTTTGGCGGGTACCACCGTCACCTGACATCCACGTTCGGCCAACATGCGCAAAATGTTTTTCTTGACGCCGAAGTCGTAAGCGACCACGTGGAAACGAGGGGAAGCTTGTTGACCGTAGCCGCTTCCCAACTTCCATTCGGTCTCGGTCCAGTCGTATGACTCTGATACGGTGACTTTTTGGGCCAAATCCAAGCCAGACATGGCAGGCGCAGATTGCGCGGCTTTCACTGCTTGGGCAGTGAGCTCGGGGGTGACTTGTTGACCAGAGGCCAAGGCAAGGATTGCGCCATTTTGTGCACCCTTGGTACGCAACAGTCGGGTTAGTTTGCGCGTATCGATGTTGGCAATGGCCACAGTGCCACTGCGGGTCAAGTAAGCCGATAGCGTTTCGGTTGAGCGGAAATTGCTTGCGATCATGGGCAGATCTTTGATGATCAGACCAGCAGCATGGACTTTGTCGGATTCGACATCCTCGGGGTTGATGCCGTAGTTGCCAATGTGCGGGTACGTGAGGGTCACGATCTGCTGGCAATAACTGGGATCCGTGAGGATTTCTTGATAGCCTGTGAGGGAGGTATTGAAAACCACCTCACCAACAGTGGCGCCAGGGGCTCCAATGGAATTGCCGACAAAGACTGTGCCGTCTGCAAGCGCCAAAATGGCTAAGGGGAAGGTTCCCTGAAGAGACAAAAGCACTGGGTTCTCCGGTATGGTTCGGGTACGCCCCAGCACGCGCAAGCTTCACCTTAAAAGGTTAACTTTTTGGCTGCTTTTGAAGGGAAAAGGCTTGTTGTGAGCGGGTGCGTACAGGTTGATGCGGGAAAGCCTCTCATTATAGCCGTGACTCTTTGCTTGCCCGAGCTCTAAGCCCCTGATTTTTTTAATGCACTTCGCCAAGAACGGGCTGAAGCGTAAGCGACATGGCAACTCACTTTGAAGTGGCACTGGCGTGAAAGCAAATAGCCGCAGCGGTGGCCACATTCAAAGACTCCTCCCCACCAGGCTGGGCAATTCGAATTTTTTGGTCCACCTTGGCCATCAAATCAGCCGAGACCCCCTGCCCCTCATGACCCATGACCCAAGCACATTGGCGTGGCAACTTACCCTGTTGAACCCATTCATGCAAATAAGGCCCCTCATGGACATCGGTTCCAAGCAATGGGACTTCGAGCAATTGGAGATCTTCTAGACCGGCCGACTCAATCAAGTTCAACCCAAAGTGCGCTCCCATGCCGGCTCGCAAAACCTTGGGCGACCACATACCGGCCGTACCTTTGATGGCTATCACTTGCTTAAATCCAAAGGCGGAAGCACTTCGCAAAATGGCGCCCACATTGCCTGCATCTTGGAGACGGTCTAAAACAACGGTGGCAGCCAATGGGTTGATGGCGGGTGCCGTTGGCAGCGTCATGAGAAAACCCATCTTGGCTGGCGACTCTAAGCTGCTCAAGCCTTCAAACAAGTGATCGGGAACGACCCAAACTTCGGCCGCACATTGCGCCCACTCAAATTCAAAAGATGGCCAAATGGACTCTGAGAAAATGGCCAGCTCTGGCTTAGCTGCTCGCGCCAATGCGGCTCTGCACAAATGGTCACCCTCTATCCACACCAAACCCAACTTGCGATAGGCCTGAGAGTCTTGGGCCAAACGACGAATGGTTTTGAGCCTTGGATTGTCTTTAGAGGTAATCAGTTTCATGATTTTTGAAATGAAACAATAGCCTGCGTGACAGGGGCAAAGGTTTTGCGGTGAAACGGTGTTGCACCCAAAGTTTGAAGCGCCTTCAGGTGCACGGCCGTGCCGTAACCTTTATGGGCATTAAAGCCATAGTCTGGAAATTGCCGATGCATTTCTTCACACATACGGTCTCGATGAACTTTGGCCAATATAGAAGCCGCTGAAATCTCTTGTACCTTCTCGTCACCCTTGACAATGGCTTCTGCTCGTATGCCCAAAATTGGCAAGCGATTGCCATCGACGTACACCAAGCTTGGCTTCAGGCGCAGAGCCTCCACCGCCCTTTGCATGGCCAACAGAGTGGCTTGCAAAATATTCAGTGTGTCGATCTCTTCCACACTGGCTTCTGCAATTGAAAAACACAATGCTTTGGCGCGAATTTCATCGAACAATCGGTCTCGGGTTTTGGCCGTTAATTTTTTTGAATCGGCCAAGCCTTTGATAGGTTTGAGTTCATCCAAGATTACAGCCGCAGCGACGACAGGCCCCGCCAAGGGACCACGCCCAGCCTCGTCCACACCGGCCAATAAACCGGGCGTGTCCCAAGCCAAGCTGACTTGCTCAGGTTTTGACAAGCGTTTGGATCGCATGGGCAGCCAATGTAGGTGTATCGCGCAACAAAGACGCGTGCATGTTTTCAAAGCGGCTCACCAAGGCTTGGGCCTTTTCAGGTGAACGCAGCCATTCCAAAACGGCCATCGACATATTGGAAGGCGTCGCCTGGTCTTGCAAAAACTCTGGCACGCAAAACTCTTGCGCCAAGATATTGGGCAAACCAACCCAAGGCTGCAGTTTTTTCCGCTTCATCATTTGCCAACTGAGCCAATTCATGTTGTAAGCAATCACCATCGGTTTTTTAAACAGTGCCGCTTCAAGTGTGGCCGTACCACTGGCAATAAGTGTGACGTCACATGCTGCCAAAGCGGCATGCGACTGCCCGTTCAAAATTTGAACTTGCGAAGCACCGACTTGATCCCGAATGTGCTCAATTCGCGCCTTCATGGCGGGCATAGCGGGTAATACAAATTGCAAATTAGCTTGTTGCTGACTGAGAAGTTTGGCGGTTTGAAAAAACCGTTCTGCCAAATAGGTAATTTCTGATTCGCGACTGCCTGGCAACAGCGCGACAACCGGCCGATCTGGATCAAGCTTTAATTCTTGTCTCGCTTTGAGTGTGTCGACATGCATTGGAATGGCTTGCGCTAAAGGATGCCCCACGTAGGTGGCATCAATGCCATGCGCATGCAACAAATCTGTTTCAAAAGGAAAAATGCACAAAACATGATCGACGCTTTGTTTGATTTTTTCAATTCGCTCAGCACGCCATGCCCAAATGGAAGGACAAACAAAGTGGACTGTCGGAATTCCAGCTTGTTTCAAATCTCGCTCTAAATCGAGATTGAAATCGGGTGCGTCCACACCAACAAACACTTGAGGTGGGTGGTCCAAAAGTTGCGACTTGAGTTGTTTGCGAATTCCCACAATTTCTCTGTAGTGGCGCAATACTTCCACATAACCACGCACAGCCAATTTGTCAGATGGCCAAAGTGCATTGAAACCTTGAGACTGCATGCGAGGCCCGCCAATGCCGTACAAGTAGGCGTCTGGCCATTGCGCCCTAATGCCTTGCATCATCAAACCTGCCAATAAATCGCCTGAGGTTTCACCGGCCACCATGGCCATCGAAAAAGCCCCATCAGGGGCTTTTGATAGCGCGGACTCAGGCAGGCTGTGCACGGGTTATCTCACAATACCGCGGTCGGGCGAAGTACCTTCTAAAAAGCTGAGCATCATGTCGACGTCGGCTTTTGCTTCTGGGTATTTTTGCGTGATGAATGCAATTTCAGTTTGTGCTTGGGCCAGTGTGAGTTTTTGGCGGTACAAGCTTTTGTGCATGGCCTTCACTGCCGCAATTCTGTCGGCCGAGAATCCACGTCGACGTAAACCTTCAAAGTTCATAGAGCGAGCTTGCGCTGGTTGCCCTTGCGCCATCACAAAAGGCGGCAAGTCAGCAAACAACAAAGAGTGCATGGCTGTAAAACTGTGCGCGCCCAATCGGCAAAACTGGTGAACCACCGTAAAGCCTCCCAAAATCACCCAATCGTCAACATGAACATGTCCCGCTAACTGAGAGCTGTTGGCAAAAATAGTGTGGTTGCCCACATGACAATCATGGGCCAAATGCACATAGGCCATGATCCAGTTGTCATTGCCCAACTTGGTGACACCGGTATCGCCAGGGGAGCCAATGTTGAAAGTACAAAACTCTCGAATGGTGTTGCGATCGCCAATCACCAACTCACAGGGCTCACCCGCATATTTTTTATCTTGCGGTACAGCACCCAAAGAGTTGAATTGGAAAATCTTGTTGTCTTTGCCAATGGTGGTGTGTCCCTCAATTACACAGTGGCTGGCCACGGTGGTGCCCGCATCAATGCGAACATGAGGGCCAATCACCGAATACGGCCCCACTGTGACACTGCTGTCAAGTTGAGCACCAGAATCCACAAGAGCTGTTGGATGAATGCGCGTCATGGCAAGGTCTGCTTGAAATTATGCAATCTTGCGCATGGTGCACATGAGTTCTGCTTCAACAGCAGTTTCTTCACCCACCTTGGCGCGCGCCTTGAATTTAAAAATACCTGCTTTCATGCGGTCCAATTCAACTTCTAAAATAAGTTGGTCGCCTGGTTCAACGGGGCGTTTAAAACGTGCACCATCAATGCCCGCAAAGTAATAAACAGTTTTTTCATCGGGCGTTTCGCCTAGCGTATCGAAAGCCAAAAGTGCTGCAGCTTGCGCAAGGGCCTCTAGCATCAAAACACCCGGCATGACCGGCCTCGATGGAAAGTGTCCCGAGAAATAAGGCTCGTTCACAGACACATTTTTCAAGGCTTTGATGCGAACACCCTTTTCAATTTCTAACACGCGATCGACCAGCAAAATGGGAAAGCGATGCGGCAATTGCTTGAGAATTTGATAAATGTCCATCATGATTTTTTTTCCTGTCCGGGGGACTGTTGAATGTGAGCCTCGACCGATTTAAGGCGGTGACGTATTTGGTGCAACTGCTTCAGACTGGCTGCATTTTTTTCCCAATTTGCATTGTCATCGATGGGAAACAGTCCGGTGTAAGAGCCTGGTTTCGAAATAGAGCGCGTGACCACAGAGGCAGCAGAAATGTGCACGCCGTCCGCCAAACTTAAATGCCCCAAAATGACCGCGCCTCCACCGACCGTGCAATGCGCGCCAATCCGAGCGCTACCAGCCACACCTACGCAACCGGCCATGGCCGTGTGCTTTCCAATGTGTACGTTGTGGCCTATTTGAATGAGGTTGTCGAGTTTGACGCCGTCTTCAATGACCGTGTCTTGAAGTGCCCCTCGATCAATGCACGTATTGGCACCGATCTCGACATCGTTGCCTATTTTGACGGCACCCAATTGCTCAATTTTTTCCCAGGCACCTTGGTTGGGTGCAAATCCAAAACCATCGGCGCCAATGACAACGCCGGAATGAACAATACAGCGCTGCCCAACTTCACAGAATTCACCCAAGGTCACGCGAGATTTAAGCTGAGAATACGCTCCCACTTTGGCACCACGCTCGACCACGCAAAGCGGGCCAACGACAGCCGTGTCGGCAATGCTTGCTTCAGGATGGACGACAGCTGAAGGGTGAATTTTGGCAAGCACCACTGGGGTGGATTGCTTTTTCCAGAGCTGCGTTAGACGCGCAAAATAAAGGTAGGGGTCATCAACTACGATGCAAGCACCTCGAGCACAAGCGATCTCTTCAAACTGTTGCGACACAATGACACAAGCAGCTTGTGTTTGCAACAACTGGGACTGATACTTGGGATGACTGAGGAAACTCAGATCTTGGGGCCCGGCAAATTCAAGCGGGGCTAGTTTTTCAATGAAAGTTTGAGGACTGCCGTGCAGGGTTCCGCCTAAAGCTTTAACGATGTCTCCGAGCTGCAGCACAAAGCCAGTCCATTTCTATCAGGAATTACTTGCCTGCGGTTGAATTGAGAGACCTGATAACTTTCTCAGTGATGTCGTGCTTGGGATTGATATAGACAGCTTCTTGAAAAATAACATCGTACTTTTCAGTTTCAGCAACTCTTTTGACCGCCAAGTTGGCGCGCTCAATGACCACTTGCTGTTCTTCATTTTTACGGGTGTTCAGATCTTCTTGAAATTCACGTCGCTTGCGCTGGAATTCGCGGTCTTGTTCCATCAATTGTTTTTGACGTGAGTTTCGCTGAGTCTCTGAAAGAGTAGGTGCTTCGCGCTCAAACTTTTCTGAAGCGTTTTTAAGCGCATTGCCCAAATCCATCAGTTCTTTTTCGCGCTTGGAAAACTCTTGTTCCAATTTAACTTGGGCAGCCTTTGCAGTACTAGCCTCACGGAAAATGCGATCTGTATTGACAAAACCAATTTTGAGTTCTTGCGCATTGACCGCGGTCATGCAAATAGCGCTCAAGGATAAAAGAGCAACTTGAGAGAATTGACGAAGTGTTTTCATTAG
>CALPYQ020000021.1 GCA_943327965.2 Singulisphaera sp. GP187 | reverse complement strand
TGGTTCCTGGTACAGCCAAGGTCCATCCAAGAAAGAACCTTGCAAAAGGCGATGCAATGTCTAAGGGTTTGAAAACAGTTGCAGTTTCATCTGGCAGACGCGTCAAAGGCGCAATCAAAGCCAAGGCTTTAACTCGCTGCGGGTGTCGTTGCGCCAATGCCAAGGAGATGGCACCGCCTAGAGAATGGCCTACAAAAATAGCTGAATCAATACCCAGATGGTCCAACAACTCGACCAGTGTGTCAGCTTGAGCTTCCAAGCTTTGATTGGCATGACTGGCCCGCACTGAGTAACCACAACCTGGACGATCGACACAAATAACACGATGGTTTTTGGCCAAGGGTGAAGCAAGACCATAGGTGAAATTGTGAAGGCTGCCAGCCAAGCCATGAACCATGACGATGGCAGAACCTTGACCTTGGTCTATATAGTGAAGCTTGGTGTTGCCTAGTTTTGCAAAAGTACCGGATGGCGGTAAATATTGCGCCGCTTTTTTGTTGGAGAAAGCGGCAAACAAGACCAAGCCCAAAAAGCTCATGAGGAGCAAAAACAAAATCCAAAGAACAAGCATGGGACTGCCTCAAAAAATTAGCTGAAATGCATGACGCCATCGTTCAGGCGGCCATATCTAATTAGCATGATATCTTTGAAATAGTTTTGGTTCACTTGCCAAGGTGCACGTTGACCCTGTTTGGGTAAAACATTTTTGGCCCTTTGAACATAGCCAGACGTGAACGATAAATAATCTTGCTCCAGCACGTTGGGGTCTCTCAGAGGCACCGCCTTTTGATAAGCATGCTTGCGCATGTAGTTCAGCAGACGGCAAGTGTAGAGCGCTGTCAAATCGGCCTTCAAGGTCCAAGAAGCATTGGTATAGCCAAAAGTCATGATGGCGTTTGGCAAGTCCGACAGCCACATACCGCGGTAGGCCATAGCTTGTGACGCATTGAAAACCTTGCCATCTACTTCTATGTGAATGTCACCTAAGATATTCAAAGATAAACCCGTGGCAGACACAATGATGTCTGCTTCTAGCTTCTGGCCGCTGGTTAATTCAATGCCATGCTCAGTGAAACTTTGAATGGTGTCAGTCACCACACTGGCATTGCCTTTTCGAATTTGCTTGAACAAATCGCCATCAGGCACTAAGCAAAGTCTCTGATCCCAGGGTTTGTAATTGGGTGAAAAATGTTGCGCTTTTTCGTCCGAACGCAGTTGCTTGGCTGCCAATTTCACCAAATAGTTTTTGACAAATTGGGGCTGCTTTCTGGCCAGCTGATATGTCAACATTCCGAAGCAGACATTCTTAAAGCGGGTCAATTGATATGCCAATTTCTCAGGCAAGAATTTTTGTAACCACAGCGAAACACCGTCAGACCCAGGTCGAGAAATGACATAGGTGGGCGTGCGTTGCAGCATGGTGACATGTGCAGCTGTTTTGGCCATTTCTGGCACCAGTGTGACGGCCGTTGCGCCACTGCCAATAACAACAATTTTTTTCTGCGCGTAATTGAGTTTTTCTGGCCAAAACTGAGGATGTACCCATTGCCCCTTGAAGTTGGCGTGCCCTGGAAAATCTGGTTGATATGCTTTTTGATAACTGTAATAGCCGCAGCACAAATACAGAAACTTGGCTTTCACCACAACGGCTTCGCTACTGCCTTTTACAGTGGCAGTAATGGTCCAATATGAATGCTCGCTTGACCATGAGGCCTGAGTGACCTGGTGGCCGTGCTGAATGTACTGCGTGATGCCGTTTTCATCGGCAGTTTCTTGAATGTATTTTCGGATGGTGCCGCCATCTGCAATGGCTTTGTGATCGAGCCATGGTTTGAATGCATAACCCAAGGTGTACATGTCCGAGTCGGATCGAATGCCTGGATAACGGAACAAATCCCACGTCCCCCCAATGGCATCTCTTGATTCGAAAATGCGCCAACGCGCAAAGGGACAACGCATTTGTAAATGCCGCGCTGCGCCAATACCCGACAGCCCTGCACCCACTATGAGGACATCCAAGATTTCGGAGCTTGCCTTATTGGCATCAGACTGAAACGAGGGCGACATTTTTAGAGACCCAAGCTTTCCAAAGTCACTAAGCCCTTCGGTGTTTGGAGGGTGGCAATCAAGTTGGCCGGACCTTCTGTGACTTGAACTCCGTCAAGCTGAATAGCCTCGTAGGCTGACGATATTTTTTGAGCACTGGGATGACAGACCGTCAAGCTTTTGAGAGAAACTTTAGATCGCGGTAAATGATTGCGAGGATGCAATTGCATGGGATCTGCAGACTCCGGCTTGCCCCATTGAATCAGTGTTGGCAAGGTCCCATTGAACAATCTGTCGCCATCTGGTCTGACAGTGATCTGCCACTGCAACAAACCTTTGGGCGTTTTACGACTGGCATGGATGATGGGGCCGCGATCGATATTCTGTGCTTTCCAAGCATGACGCGCATCTTGAATACTCAAGGTGTTGGCCACAAAGTGAATGAGCCTGGGGGATTTGGCCAATTCAGTTTGAAGTGCCTTGCTGTCTAAATCGAACCACCGAGTTGGCGGAGGCTTTTTTTCAATCACAGCATCGGGGTTGATAGCAATAATTTCCAAATAAGCCACTGGAAAACTGGGGGTGGCAATTTTCAAAAGACGGTTGTGTGTACCGTATTTTTCGTGTTCGCCGCCGTTAGCGGGTGTGACGCCTAAAACAGACTCACACCATTCGACACCTTGTTGCAAGCTTTGTGCTGCTACAACCAAATGGTCAATTTGGCTTTTCATCAAGCGGCTTCAAAGTCGATTTGAACCTTCAAGGATTGTGTTTTGTCACAAGCCAATTCAAATGCATCGACCGCTTTGTCCATGGGCAAAATGCCTGTGATCACGGGCTTGCCGTTAATCAAGCCTGAATTAAGGAACTGAACAGCGTTGGCAAACTCTGAATGGAAGCGAAACGTGCCTCGCATGTCAACTTCTTTGGCAACCAGTTGCGTCATGGGGATGTTCATGTCACCGCCCATGCCGACAGTGACCAGTACGCCGCGCGGCATGATGACGTCCAAGCCTGCACGCAAAGCAGGTTCGCTGCCTGAGGCTTCAAAGACGGCTTCAAATTGACCTTTGTCGACTTTGTACTTGTCCAACAGCTCCGGCTGAGTTTTGAGATTGATGGTTTCGTCCGCGCCCATGTCTTTGGCGCATTTGAGGGGAAGCTCGGCAATGTCCGCAGCCACAATACGGGCCGCACCTGCGCGGCGCAGCGCACCAATTAGCAAGGAGCCAATGGGACCACAACCTGTGACAAATACTTGTTTGCCCAGCACGCCCCCAGCGCGTTGAATGGCATGCAGTCCAACAGACAAAGGTTCTGCCAAGGCTGCTTCTGAAAGGCTCAGGTGTTGGCCAATAGGATGAGCCTGGTAGCCTTCAATGATGAGCTGTTCGGCAAATGCCCCTTGAATATGAGGGAAGGGCATGGCACTGCCAAAGAAGCGCATGTTCAGGCAATGGTTTTGTTGGCCCAACTGGCAGAAACGACAACTGCCACAAGGACGTGAAGGGGAGATGGCAATGCGCTGTCCCAACGCAAGATGCTTGATGTTTGAGCCCAATGCATCAACAACGCCTGAAATTTCATGCCCCAAAGCCATGGGCTGCTTGATGCGCACCGTGCCGAAGCCACCATGCTGGTAGTAATGCAAATCAGAACCGCATATGCCGCCAAATGCGACTTTGACGCGTACTTGATCGCTGCCCAAAGCTGGCAGCTCGGCGGTTTCAATTCTTAAGTCTTTGGCAGAGTGACAAATGATGGCGCGCATGAATAGCCTTTAAGCGTAAATGTTTAGAGTGTAGCTGTGACGCCGCCATCCACATAGAGGATGTGGCCATTGACGAAGCGGGCTGCGTCGCTGGCCAAAAAGACAGCTGCGCCACCCAAATCTTCCACATCGCCCCATCTACGGCTTGGCGTCCGCCCGATTAACCAGGACGAAAACTGAGCGTCTTCCACCAGTTTTTGATTCAATTCGGTTTTGAAATAGCCTGGGCCCAAGCCATTCACATTGATGCCAAACTGACCCCAATCGATGGCCATGCCTTTGGTCAGCATTTTGACGGCCCCTTTGCTGGCCGTATAGGGTGCAATGCCCGAACGTCCCAATTCGCTTTGGACTGAGCAAATATTGATGATGTTGCCATGACCGCGAGGGATCATTTTTTGGGCCACAGTTTTGCCAACGTAGTAAACGCTGTCAAGGTTGGTTCGCATGAGGGTGTGCCAATCTTCGTCATTAAACTGGTGCAAAGGATTGCGAATTTGCATACCTGCGTTGTTAACCAAAATGTCAATGGCGCCCACTTGATCTTCAATGTCGTTCACTGCCTTGATAACGGCGTTGGCATCGGTGACATCAAACACCGACTCGCTGACATTCAAGCCTTCGTCTTTCAGTGTTTGTGCTGTTACAGCAAGCTTTTGCGGATTGCGACCATTGATGACAACGTGCGCGCCCGCCTGGCCCAAAGCCCGCGCTAACGCTAAGCCAATACCCGCAGAAGAGCCTGTGATCAAGGCCAGTTTTCCGTTTAATTGAAATGAATTGAGAACTGTCATTTTTTAACTTGTTAACCACTTAAGCGGACCTAGAACCAAGATGGGGAAGGCGATTAAAAGCCCCATCACGATCACCTGAGAGAATAAAAATGGCATGACCCCACGAATGACCTCGTGCATTGGAATTCGGCCAACACCACAGACCACATTGAGAACGGTTCCGACAGGGGGTGTGAGTAAGCCGATGGCATTGTTGATGATGAAAAGCACACCAAAATAAACTGGGTTGATACCAGCCTCACGTACCAAGGGCATGAGCACAGGTGTCAATATGAGCACGGTGGGCGCAAAATCAAGCGCCGTACCCACCACCAATACCAAAAGCATCAACATGACCATTAACAGCATGGGGTTGTCAATGAAGGGGCGCATCATTTCAACCACCTGGGCTGGAATGTTGGCGATGGTAATGAGCCAAGCCGATACCAAGGCGGCCGCCACCAAGAACATCACAACAGAAGATATTTTGGCTGCCGCCAAAATAATTCTGTACAAGTCTTTGAACTTGATTTCTCGGTACACAAATAAACCGATGACCAGAGAATAGACCACGGCAACCACCGCAGCTTCTGTGGGCGTGAAGACACCCATTTTCATGCCACCAATGATGGTGACGGCCAAAAGGTAGCACCAAAACGCATCCATGGTGACGCGTATTTTTTCTTTCATGGGCACGCGCGGAGAAACTTTGACGTTGTCTTTCCTTGCCACAATCCACCAAGTGATGAGCAATGCAGTGCCCATCAAAATACCCGGAAAAATACCGGCCAAAAACAGTTTGGAAATTGATACGCCGCCAATCACTCCAAACAAAATGAAGCCGATGGAGGGGGGGATCACTGGCGCAATGATGCCACCGGCTGCAATGAGACCAGCCGATCTGTCCATACGGTATCCAGCATCGCGCATCATTGGCATGAGCACCGCGGCCAAGGCTGCGGTGTCGGCCACAGCGGAGCCAGACAAGCTGGCCATGATGAGTGCAGCAAATACGGCCACGTAACCCAAGCCGCCTTTGAAGTGGCCCACCCAAACCAATGCTGAGTTGACAATTCGTCTGCTCATGCCGCCTGCATTCATCAATTCACCGGCCAGCATGAAGAAAGGCACCGCCATCAAGGGGAAGTTGTCAGCGCCATTGATTAAATTTTGTGACACGATTTGCGTGTCGAAATTGTCGAGGTGCAGCATGAGAGCCACACCCGAAACAATGAGAGAGAAGGCCAGTGGCATACCCAGTGCCATGGCGGCCAACAAGGAGCCAATAAAAACGAGTACGGTCATTTGGCAGCCTCTTGCATGTGCGGTTTGGCATCTTCTTCAGAGTCTGTTACCTGAATGAGATCGGATTCTTTGAACTCACCTTTGGCCAGTCGAACTAACTTGCCAATGATCATGAGGCCCATGGCAATGCTCGTGACATAACCCACACCATAAACCCAGCTCATGGGCAGCTCAGTGACACCCGATCGAGTGGTGGCGTTGATGCCATGTTGTTTGAAGGTGCCATAAAACATGAGGATGCAGCAACCAAGCATCAGTACATTAGAAATACCAAATGCTATTTTTTTTCCAGTCAAGTTGAGTTTGCGAACCACCGAGTCAAGTCCCAGGTGTGCGTTGTCTCGCATGGTGACAATGGCCCCCAGGAATGTGATCCAAATGAACAAAAATCTAGACAACTCTTCCGAACTGATAATGCCGTCGTTGAAGCCGTAGCGTAAAACCACATTGCCAAACACCATGATGACCATGGCGGACAGCATGATGACCAAGGTGACCTCAGCTAGACGAAAGAAAAGATCATTGATTTTTTTCATATGAAGCACACATAAAAAAAGCCCTCCTCCGGGGAAGAGGGCTTTCTAAGCACAAATTACTTGGTATTTTCGATGGCTTGCAACAAAGCGGGGCCGTTCTTTTCACCAAATGTTTTGGCAATTTCTGCAGAAACAATTTTCTGGAAAGGCGCCATGTCGACATTCTCAATGACTTGCATGCCCGATTTCTTCAAGTCTGCAACCACTTTGCCTGCATTGGATGCATTCAAGCCGCGTTGAAACTTGGCGGCTTCACGTGCTGCTTCCACCACAATGGTTTGGTAGTTGGCTGGCAATGAATCGAATTTGCCTTTGTTCATGGCCACAATCAGAGGAGAGTAAACGTGGTTACTGACTGTGAGGTGCTTCTGAACTTCGTAAAACTTAGAAGACCATGTGACATTGATGGGGTGTTCTTGCGCATCGAAGGTGCCTGTTTCCAAAGCTGTGTACAACTCGGCAATAGGCATGGGAGATGGGTTCATGCCCAGCAATTTAAAAGCTTGAATGTGATAGGGGTTGGGCGTTGAGCGAATCTTCAGGCCCTTCAAATCTTCTGGCTTGTTGACGGGGCGTTTGTTATTGGTGAATGCGCGCCAGCCGTTTTCCCAGTAGGCCAAGCCCTTCATGCCATGAGGCGCCAGTTCGTTGAGCACGCCCGTGCCCACAGCGCCATCAAGTACGTTGTAGGCGTGTTGAGCACTGCGAAACACGAAGGGTAGTTCCATGGCAGCTGTGTTGGGAACAATGCCGTTGTAGTTGGATGCACCGCTTGAAACAATGTCAATGGTGCCACCGCGAACCCCATTGATCATGGCTGCATCGTTGCCCAATTGGTTGGCGGGGAAAACGGTAATTTCAACGTCACCGTTGGTACGTTGTTTAACCAACTCAGCCAGTTTCATGGCGGCGGCGTGTTGACCGTCTGTGGCGTTCACAGCGTGGCCCATTTTGAGGTTGAACTTGGCGGCATATGCAGCCGAGCCTATGCTGGCGATCAAGCAAGCAACGAGAATGCGAGAAATTTTCATGGTGGAGTCTCCTGTGGTTTTGAGGTGGGTGAAAAAATCAATCGGTGGGCAGTGCATATTCATCGGCACTGAACACAGTATGGAAAACGGTGCCATCAAACATGGCAATCAAGTCTTTGGAAACTTCGCGGCTTTTTAGGCGAACTTCAGATGCCAAAGCAATTTCAATGGATTCGCGCGTGGGGTAGCGTACTGACAAAACCATGCCGAAATGTGGATCTGCCACATCACTTTCGACTTGACGCAAAACGCGCACTTCTTGAGCACCAGGAAAACGTGTCCAAAGTGGTACAAGCTCCTTGCGAATGTAGTCATTGAAGGCTTGCTCTTTGCCAGGTTTGACGTTACCTTGAAAAAATGCGCATCTTATAAACATGAATATCCTAGGGTTGAATCGATCAGGGGAGGGCGTTGATAGAAGTTGCTTTTAAGGCTTGGAGAGCCTGCTGAACAATCTGATCGATGGATTGATCGATTGACAATGAGACGACGTCGGTTTCTTCGGCGGTCGGTTTTTCAAGCGTTTGCAATTGACTGTCCAGTAATCCAGGTTGCATGTAATGTCCAACCCGCTGTTGCATTCTTTGCCGGATAAGCTCGGGTGAACCTTCTAAAAAAAGAAAAACAACTGGCCCAGCATGGTGCCGAATTCGATCGCGATAGATTCTTTTGAGTGCAGAGCATGCAACGATACCTCCGGGGCCATTTTCTGCATCAGCGTCGATGAGGTACTGGCCAATCCGATCAAGCCATGGCCAGCGGTCTTCGTCATTAAGGGCAATGCCGGCGCTCATCTTTGCAACGCTTTCTGGCAAATGCAATTCGTCACCGTCTTTCATGCGCAACTGAAGGATTTGGCTGAGATTTTGAGCCAGTGTTGACTTTCCAGAGCCAGACACACCCATAACAACAATCCTCGGTGACGAATCTTCAAGTAGCATGTTTCAAAAAACGATATCGGATTGTTTTGGACAGCGCTGTCCGAGATTTTAAAAAAAGAGAAGTTTGGAAAAATCAGATTTTCATTAGGGAAATCGATGCCTAGAGAAATTAAATTTATCGAGTTAAATTCTTTGGATAGCGCTATCCTAACCAAGTTGAAGTCATTTTTGCTACGGACAAACCCTTGAAAACATCCGCTAACCGACCAAGAAAACATCGATCTACAGGCCGAATAACCTTGAATGATGTCGCCTTAGCGGCGGGTGTTAGCCCCAGCACCGTGTCGCGTGCTTTGCGTGGCGAGCGGGCTGTCGATCCCGATCTGGTCACCAAGGTCTTGGCGGTTTCAGACAAGTTGGGCTATGTCCCCGATCCTGCCGCTCGAGCTTTGGCGTCTCAGCGCAGCGACCATGTCACGATCCTCATTCCATTGTTGTCAAACACATTGTTTGTCGATTTGTTGGAGGCCGCACAAAGAACTTTTCGTGCTGCAGGTTTTCAGACCCTCATGGGCGTCACCCACTACAACAACAATGAAGAAGAGCAACTGATGCGTGAGCAGTTGCATCATCGGCCTGCAGGCATGCTAATTACTGGTTTAGACCACAGCGATGCCACGCAAAAATTGATGGCCCGAAGCAATGTGCCTTGCGTGCACTTAATGGATTTGCCCAATGAAATTGAATTGAATCAAGCCTCCCCTTTGAATTCGATCGAGCAGATGACAAGTCCCTATTGCGTTGGATTTAGGCAGACTGATGCGGGGGAAGCCATGACCCAACACTTGATTGCCAAAGGAAAAAAAAGAATTGTTTTTGCAGCAGCGCAGCTTGATCCTCGCGTGATGCAGCGACTCAACGGATGGCGCAAAGCCTTGAAAGTCAACCAACTCTACGACACAACATTGGAGTGGCTGAACCCTGCGCCATCGTCTTTGGCTTTGGGGGGCTTGATGTTTGAACAAATCATGAAGCAAAGTCCAGCGGTCGATGCCATCTTCTTTTGCAATGATGACCTGGCACAAGGGGCGTTATTGGCTGCCATGCGTTTAAACATTGATGTCCCCAACCGTGTGGCGATTGCAGGCTTCAATGACTTAACGGGCAGCGATCAAATGTGGCCACCCTTGACCACAGTCAGAACGCCACGTGCCCAAGTCGGGGAAGCTGCAGCGCAGATGTTGTTGCAATTGATCCAGGGGGAAGAGCCCGTTCAGGCCCAAGTGGACTTGGGCTTTGAAATCATTGAAAGACAGAGTACTTAAAAAAAAGAGTACCTAAAAAAGAGTCGTCACTTCACCACATTGAGCAATGGCTGCCCAGCACTCAGTCGATTGATGTTGTCAGCAATGCTTTGCCTGCGACGTTGAACGGTGCCTTGCGTCCATCCCGACATGTGCGGTGTCATGACCACATTATTTAAACTGGCAAAGTCAAATTGAGAGGGTGAACACTTGGCCGTGTCCGAGCTTGGGTATTGATACCAAGTGTCAATGATGGCGCCGCCAATCTTTTGCTGTTTCAGTGCCTCAAATAAAGCAGCCTCATCAATGACTGCGCCTCTACCCACATTCACAAGAAGGGCGTCAGTCTGCATGCAAGCTAAGGCTTTTTGATCAACCAAACTGCGTGTGTTGTCTGTCAATGGCAGTGTAACGACGATGCAATCACAGGCCGCCATGAAGGCATGCAGGTCAGTTAGCCGGAAGCTCTGGTCGACATCTGAACTTTGGACAGGGCTTCGATTGGCCACAACGACATGCATGCCAAATGCCTTGGCACGATGCGCCAAAGTTTTGGCAATGTGCCCAAATCCAAGCAAGCCTAATGTTTGCGATCCTAGTTCGGTCCGTAAAGCACCCGGCCGGCCTGCAAAATAACGCCACTCACCTTGGCGCAGAGCTTGATCGGCATCGGACAAAGGAACATGTCGTGCCAAGAGTGCGGCCATGACATATTCTGAAATGGCATTTTCATGGCCAAAGCAATTGGCCAATTGAGCCTGTGGCGGCAACCATGATCGATCAATGCTGTCGGTGCCAGCAGCCGGTGCTTGCAATAATTTCATTTTGCGAGGGCTGGGCATGCTTTGATTCAAGGCAACGCCCACCACCACATCGGCAGATTCAAAATGTTCTTTTTCTTCGCTCAGATCGAGGCCTTGAGAAACCGAAACAATCTGATGCGTTTGATGCAACAAGCTTTCAATACCTGGCCGAAAGTTGGCAGCATTGTCACCATGAAAGACAATTTTCAAAATGGTTTCCATACTGCCTTAACCGGTGATCAATACATTGAACAAATTAGTCAGCCCTAGCGCCAGAGGCCTTCACAATGGGTCCCCAGCGTTGTACTTCGGCTTTGTTCATTTCTGCCATGGTTTCTGGACTAGTTCCAATGATGATGTAGCCCAAATCTGTCATGCGTTTGACGAATTCTGGTGACTTGATGCCTTTGTTTGCCTCGGCATTGAGCTTCATGACCACATCTCTGGGTGTATTGGCAGGCACGGACAAGCCAAACCAAACACCTGACTCGTAACCAGCAACCCCAGCCTCTGCCATGGTTGGCAAATCAGGCAACAAGGGATCTCGCTTAGCACCCGTGGTGGCCAGTGCCTTGAGCTTGCCAGATTTAATGTGAGGAATGGCAGAAGGGATGTTGTCAAACATCATCATCACTTGACCACCCAGCAGGTCATTGACCGCTGGTGCGCTACCTTTGTAAGGAATGTGCGTGATGTTGACATTGGTCAGAGACTTGAACATTTCACCTGACATGTGAATGCTGGTGCCACTGCCACTGGAGGCATAGTTCATTGCGCCTGGTTGTGCTTTGGCAAGGGCGATGACGTCAGAAACAGAGTTGGCTTTGACTGAAGGATGAAGCACCAACACATTATTCAAGGACACCAAAGCCGAGATGGGCGTCAAGTCCTTGTTGGGATCAAACGGCATCTTTGCATAAAGCGCGGGGTTGATGGC
>CALPYQ020000020.1 GCA_943327965.2 Singulisphaera sp. GP187 | reverse complement strand
GACTGTTTTTCCTTTGTTCAGGCCGTATTGGCTTTCGTCCCTTTGTGACTGAATGGCTTTGAAGGAAGCCAGGTTCTGTCCCAACTCAGGGCTCAATCCGGCAACACCATCTCGAATGGCCATCAGAGCAGCAGACAAGCGCGCCTCTGACTGTCCATAAATCACTTTAAAGGGCAAGCCTGCCGATTGCAATGCATGGCGAAGCAGCGTGTCAACAGGCTCGCGGACGTGGGCACCATCGCGTTGAAGACCATCAGGAGCCCAGTCAAGATCGAGTCCCATGACCAATGTCATGTCAAACGCCGCCTGTTCCATCAAGGCCTGCTGATAGAGCGCCTTGTCTTTAAAAATAAAGTCGCTGTAAACCGCAGTCATCAAGGGACTGGTGTCTGCAATCACCCAGCCTTGGGTGACCGAAAATATACGCTGAGCTTGTGTTTGTGCAATGGCAAGCTGCTCATGCGCCAACGGAGTTCTGCCCTGTACATCGCACCACTCTCTAAGTGTTTCGGGCACCAGGGTGACTTGCAAGCCAAGCGACTGAAGCGCCTTAGCCATGCCAAAACTCAGCTGGGTTTTGCCGGTACTTTCTGCGCCAAGCAAGGCAATGCGGATGAGCTTAGCGGACATGCTGTTTTTGCCAAGCCTTGAGGCCTACATAACTGAGCACCGCAAAAATCAAATACAAAATGGCCGTTAGCCAAAGAGATTTAAACAGCATCAAACCGACCGTGAGTACATTGACGACCAACCAAACCCACCAATTTTCAATCTTCTTTTTGGCCAATAAAAACTGCGCCAATAAACTCAGGGTGGTGACCAATGCGTCCCATGCGGCAACATGGCTCCCCGTGAAACTGTACAAGAAATAAGTCAATGCGGGCCATGTCAGTAGGGCTGCAAAGGCGGCCTTCTTTTGCTCAGAGGGCAAGAGCTTTGAAATCATCAAAGGTGCGGGTGCATCTAGGTTTGGACCTGGGGCTGTTTGTTTGCCCTTGAGCCATAGTCTCCAACCCCATAGAGAAGTCAGAATGAACATAACTTGCAAAGAGGCTTCGCCGTAGAGTTGGCTATTCCAAAACACAATGCCATAAAGCGCGGAGCTGGCAATGGCCAAGGGCCAGCCCCAATGGATTTGTTGGATGTTGCAAAAAACCATGGCCAACGACAAGACGAAGCCGGCCAACTCGACCGGGTCTATCATTTTTCGATCTGCACGAAAATTTCGTTGGCTTTGACCATGCCCAGTTCGTGACGAGCGCGCTCTTCCACAGTGTTCAAGCCTTCTTTGAGATCGTTCACCTCGGAGTTGAGTTGACCATTGATTCGCTTGGCTTTGGCGTTCAACTCATTTTGCTCTTTGATTTTATTTTCGAGCTCGAACACAGTAGGAACACCGCCTTTGCCAAGCCAAATCTGTCCTTGCAAGATCAGCAACAAAGCGATCAGGACGGCTGGCCAAAAGCGGTTTTCCATGGGCATTGAAAAGGCTAAATTAAATTAGCGAAGATTGTAAAACGCTGAACGGCCAGGGTACTCGGCCACGTCGCCCAAGTCCTCTTCAATGCGCAGCAGTTGGTTGTATTTGGCCATGCGGTCACTGCGGCTCATGGAGCCAGTTTTGATTTGACCTGCGTTCAAGCCAACAGCAATGTCGGCAATGGTGGAATCTTCTGTTTCGCCAGAGCGGTGGCTGATGACCGCGGTATAACCCGCACGCTTGGCCATTTCGATGGCAGCAAAAGTTTCGGTCAGTGTGCCAATTTGGTTGATCTTGATGAGGATTGAATTGGCAATGCCTTTGTCGATGCCTTCTTTCAAAATCTTGGTGTTGGTGACGAACAAGTCGTCGCCGACGATTTGAACTTTTTGGCCCAAACGCTCGGTGAGCAATTTCCAACCATCCCAGTCACCTTCGGCCATGCCGTCTTCAATGCTGATAATGGGATATTTATCGACCCAGGTGGCCATCACATCAATCCACTGCTCGCCTGTCAATGACAAGCCTTCGCCTTCCAGTTCGTATTTGCCATCTTTGTAAAACTCGCTGGCAGCACAGTCGAGGCCGATGGCGATTTGTTCACCAGGGGTGTAACCGGCCGCAATGATGGCTTCCAAAATCATTTGGATAGCAGCTTCGTGGTTGGGTACGTTGGGGGCAAAGCCGCCTTCGTCTCCCACAGCAATGCTCATGCCCTTGTCGTGAATGATTTTCTTCAAGGCATGAAACACTTCAGCGCCATAACGCACAGCTTCACGGAAGCTAGGTGCGCCCACGGGAATGATCATCAACTCTTGCAGGTCGAGGTTGTTGTTGGCGTGCGCGCCGCCATTGATGACGTTCATCATGGGCACGGGCAATTGGCAAGCATTCATGCCGCCAAAGTAACGGTACAAAGGCAAGCCTGATTCTTCAGCGGCTGCACGGGCCACGGCCATGGATACGGCCAACATGGCGTTTGCGCCCAAGCGACCCTTGTTATCGGTGCCGTCCAAATCGATCAATGTTTTGTCAAGGAAAGATTGCTCGCTGGCATCCAGGCCCAATACGGCTTCAGAGATTTCGGTGTTGATGTGCTCAACGGCTTTGAGGACGCCTTTGCCTAGGTAGCGGCTTTTGTCGCCATCGCGCAATTCAATGGCTTCGCGGCTGCCGGTGGAGGCACCAGAAGGCACTGCAGCACGGCCCATCACGCCGGACTCTAACAACACGTCACATTCAACGGTGGGGTTGCCGCGGCTGTCTAAGATTTCGCGGCCCACAATGTCAACAATCGCACTCATTTTGATTCTCTCTCTGTCTAAATTAAATAAGGGGTTATCTCAGTTTGAATGATGTCTTCAATTACTGAAAATTGTTCTCTAGGAACGGATTCTTTTTGGTTACAGCATCGAGTTCCAACAATGTTTCCAGCAAGGCCTTCATGTGTTGCAAGGGAACGGCATTGGGGCCATCAGACATGGCTTGGGCTGGGTTGGGGTGTGTTTCCATGAACAAGCCTGCCACACCTACCGCAACGGCTGCACGAGACAAGACGGGCACCATTTCACGCATACCGCCCGAACTGGTGCCTTGACCGCCTGGCAGTTGCACCGAGTGAGTCGCGTCGAACACCACGGGCGCACCTGTTTCGCGCATGATGGCCAGGCTACGCATGTCAGACACCAAATTGTTGTAACCAAAGCTGGCGCCGCGCTCGCAGGCCATGAAGTTGTCTTCTGGTAAACCGGCTTCACGGGCGGCTGCACGTGCTTTGTCGATCACATTCTTCATGTCGTGCGGGGCCAAGAACTGACCCTTTTTGATGTTGACCGGTTTACCCGATTGGGCAACAGCACGAATAAAGTCTGTTTGGCGGCACAAGAAAGCGGGTGTTTGTAAAACGTCCACCACGGCAGCAACAGCGGGTATATCGGCTTCTGTGTGCACGTCGGTGATGATGGGCAGGTTCAGTTCGCGTTTGACCTTGGCCAAAATTTCCAAACCTTTTTCCATGCCAGGGCCCCGAAAGGTGCTGCCAGAAGAGCGGTTGGCTTTGTCGTAGCTGCTCTTAAAAATGAATGGGATGCCTAGGGCAGAGGTGATCTCTTTTAAAGTACCTGCCGTGTCCATTTGCAATTGCTCAGATTCAATGACGCATGGGCCAGCAATCAAAAAGAAGCGCTGGTCTAGGCCAACATTAAATCCGCACAGTTTCATGGTATTCCTTGTCTGATTGCTTTAACAATTAAGCAACGGCTTTGAGGTGCTTGGCACCTTTCTGATGGTCTATCGACGCCTTGATGAACGCGTTGAACAACGGGTGACCATCCCATGGCGTTGATTTGAATTCGGGGTGAAATTGAACGCCCACAAACCATGGGTGCACATCGGTGGGCAGCTCGACAATTTCTGTCAGTTGTTCGCGCTGCGTGAGCGCCGAAATAACCAAGCCAGCATTGCGCAAAGTGTCTAAGTAATTGACATTGGCTTCGTAGCGGTGGCGATGGCGCTCTGTGACAACGGGGCCATAAATGTCACGGGCCAACGTGCCCTCAGACACATCTGAGCTTTGGGCGCCCAAGCGCATGGTGCCGCCCAAGTCTGATTGGGCATCACGAACTTGGATGGTGCCGTCGGCGTCTTTCCACTCGTTGATGAGTGCAATGACGGGAAAAGGGGTGTCGGGTTCAAACTCGGTGCTGTTGGCGTTGGTTAGGCCTGCAACATGGCGCGCGTATTCGATGGTGGCCACTTGCATGCCCAGGCAAATGCCAAGGTAGGGCACTCTGCTTTCGCGGGCATACCGTGCGGTTTGAATTTTGCCCTCTACGCCCCGTTTGCCAAAGCCACCGGGGACCAAGATGCCATCGAACTTGGCCAGTTGGGCAACGGTTTCGGGAGAAATGGTTTCAGAATCGATGTGCTCAATTTTGACGCGCACATGATTGCGCATGCCAGCATGGCGCAAGGCTTCGTTGACCGACTTGTAGCTGTCTGACAGTTCGACATATTTGCCCACCATGGCAATGGTGACTTCACCTTGGGGGTGTTCGGTTTCGTAAACCAAGTCGTCCCAACGCTTGAGGTTGGCCGGAGGGGTGTTGATGTGCAAACGGTCGCAAATGAGGCCGTCCAAGCCTTGCTCGTGCAAGACGCGGGGGACCTTGTAAATGGTGTCAACGTCGGGCATGGAAATCACGCCCCAGCTTTGAACGTTGGTAAAGAGCGAAATTTTGTCTTTCTCGTCTTCAGGAATCATGCGGTCGGCTCGGCACAGCAATGCATCGGGCTGAATACCAATTTCACGCAATTTTTGGACGGTGTGCTGTGTCGGCTTGGTTTTGAGTTCGCCTGCGGCAGCAATCCATGGCACATAGGTCAGGTGCACAAAAGCTGCATTGTTGGGGCCCAAGCGCAGGCTCAGTTGACGAACTGCTTCTAAGAAGGGCAGGGATTCGATGTCACCCACGGTGCCGCCAATTTCAACAATGGCCACATCGACCGCTTCAGGCGTGCCAAAGCCCGCACCGCGTTTGATGTAGTCTTGAATTTCGTTGGTAATGTGGGGGATGACCTGAACAGTCTTGCCCAAGTAGTCGCCGCGACGCTCTTTTTCGAGCACGCTTTTGTAAATTTGACCCGTGGTGAAGTTGTTGGCCTTCTTCATGCGGGTGTTGATGAAGCGCTCGTAGTGGCCCAAGTCCAGGTCGGTTTCTGCGCCATCGTCGGTGACAAACACCTCACCGTGTTGAAACGGTGACATGGTGCCTGGGTCGACGTTGATGTACGGGTCCAGCTTGATGAGGGTGACTGACAGGCCGCGCGATTCTAAAATGGCGGCAAGAGAGGCGGAGGCGATTCCCTTACCCAGGGAAGACACCACACCACCGGTGACGAAGACGAATTTGGTCATGTCCAGGACGGGATGCTGAGCACCCGGGAGATGGAAAACGAGATTATAAAGGTCTCCTGATCTGCTACATTGCCGAACATGAACGATTTGCACGGAAAAAGCATTGTTTTAGGATTGACCGGTGGCATTGCCTGCTTCAAGGCGGCGGAGCTGTGTCGCTCGCTTGTCAAAGCGGGCGCTAAAGTGCAAGTGGTGATGACCGAGGCAGCGGCCCAATTCATCACGCCGGTCACCATGCAAGCGCTCTCGGGGCAGCCTGTTTACACCTCCCAATGGGATACCCGAGAGGGCAACAACATGGCCCACATCAATCTCAGCCGTGAGGCAGATGCCATTGTGATTGCGCCGGCCAGTGCCGATTTCATGGCCAAATTGATTCACGGCAAGGCCGATGAATTGCTAAGCTTGATGTGCTTGGCAAGGCCGATACAAAAAGTTCCCCTCATCTTGGCGCCCGCCATGAACCGCGAAATGTGGGCGCATCCTGCTACGCAACGCAACGTCGCCCAATTGAAGGCAGATGGCACACACGTTTTAGATGTGGGACAAGGCGATCAAGCATGCGGTGAAACCGGTGATGGCCGCATGTTAGAAGCCGATGAAATTGTGGAAGAACTGCTCGCCTTTTGGACCCCCAAAGTATTGACTGGCCGGCATGTACTAATTACGGCCGGCCCAACCTATGAGGCCATTGACCCTGTGCGCGGCATCACCAATTTGTCCAGCGGCAAAATGGGATTTGCCATAGCGCGCGCGGCACGCCACGCGGGTGCTCAGGTAACGCTGGTTTCAGGTCCTGTCAGCTTAGCAACGCCTCGTGGTGTGAAGCGTGTCGACGTCAGATCGGCCCTTCAAATGAATGAAGCGGTTCAATTGACTGCGCAGGATGCCCATGTTTTTATTGCCGCTGCGGCTGTTGCTGATTGGCGTCCAGCCACTGCGGCAGATCAAAAAATCAAGAAGGACGGTTCAGGCGATACGCCTGAATTGCACTTTGTAGAAAACCCCGATATTTTGGCCACGGTGGCCAAGTCACCTCGGGGGCAAAACGGTCAACTGTTTTGCGTTGGCTTTGCCGCCGAGAGCCATGATTTGCTGGCGCATGCTACCGCCAAGCGAGCCCGCAAAGGCGTGCCTTTGTTGGTCGGCAACATTGGCCCTAGCACCTTTGGTCAAGACGATAACGCCTTGTTGCTGGTCGATGCGAATGGCGCCAAAGAATTGCCTCGTGATACCAAAACCAAGCTGGCCCATGATTTGATACAAGACATTGCCAGCCGACTTAGCAAATTTTGAAATTTGAAAAATATGATGAACGTTGACGTCAAAATTTTGGACCCGCGAATGGCTGATCAGTTGCCAGCGTATGCAACGCCCGGAAGTGCTGGTCTCGATTTGCGTGCTTGCTTGGATGCACCCGTTACTTTGCAGCCCAATGCCTGGCAATTAATTTCTACCGGATTGTCTGTGTATCTGAAAGATCCGGGCTTTGCAGCCATGCTGTTGCCACGCTCTGGTTTGGGTCACAAGCATGGCATTGTGTTGGGCAATCTGGTGGGCTTGATCGACAGCGATTACCAAGGACCTCTGATGGTGAGTTGTTGGAACCGCAGTCATGAAGCTTTCACCATTCAGCCCATGGAACGCATTGCCCAAATGGTGATTGTCCCTGTGGTGCAGGCGCGCTTCAATGTGGTGACTGAATTTGGTGCAGCCAGCGAACGGGGTGAGGGTGGCTACGGCTCTACAGGCAAAGCTTGAGCGCTTGACATGACATGTCCGCTTGGCGGACAAGTTGCCGGTTAGTGAAGCAAGCCCCCGCCAGAGTCGGGCGCGTCCCCAATTTCTATTTTGAAAAAACCGGTGCCGCAAGTGCCAGCTTCTTGTTCTTGGTCGGTGGCCAATCGCACGTGGTTGACCTTGATGCTAAGGCGAAGAGCAATGCCAGACAAAGGGTGGTTGCCATCTAGCACCACATGTTCAGGGTAAATTTCGGTGATGGTGTACAGCACATTGCGCGGTGCATCGGGGTGACATGCCGAGGGCAATGCGGTGCCTTCTATGGTCAGGCCTTCTTCAATGTCTTTGGGAAAAAGCGCCCTGGGCTCTAAAAACAGCAAATTTTCGTCAAAGTCGCCAAAGGCGTCTTCGGGCTCTAGGTGTAAATCGACCTTGGCGCCAACCGTGTGACCCTGCAAAGCCTCTTCAATTTTGGGCAACAAATCGTTGCCGCCAATGAAGAAAGCCACGGGCTCATCGAGTTCGTCTAAAACTTCGCCCAAAGTATCTTTAAGCGTCCAGGTCAGTTCGACCACACATTGAGAAGTAATATCCATCCCAGAATTGTCGCATTTTTGAAATCGATTTGGATCAGGTTCCCATGCAAAAAAACAAAGCTTTACCCTTGTTAGGCGGCTTATCGCCCGAGCAGTTTATGAAACGCCATTGGCAAAAAAAGCCCTTGTTGATTCGTCAAGCTGTGCCCAACATGAAACCACTCATTGAGCGCGCTGAGTTGCTTTCAATGCTTGAAAACGAGGAGGTGGAGTCCAGGCACATTGTCCGCAAAGGCGCCAAGTGGACGCTCAAAAAGGGACCTATGGCCCGCAAGAGCTTGCCGTCCTTCAAAACACCCGATTGGACCGTACTCATTCAAGGGGTCGACTTGCACCATGATGCGGTGCATGCGTTGTTGCAACAATTTAGATTTGTGCCCGATGCAAGGCTAGATGACTTGATGATCAGTTTTGCCACTGACGGAGGAGGCGTCGGCCCACATTTCGACAGTTACGATGTCTTCTTATTGCAGGCACAGGGGCAGCGCAAATGGCGAATCGGCCGTCAAAAGAAGTTTGAGTTGCAAGAAGGCGTACCGCTCAAAATTCTCAAAGACTTCAAGCCAGAAACCGAGTTTGTGTTGAACCCTGGCGACATGCTTTACCTGCCACCAGGGTACGCGCATGACGGCGTTGCCATTGGGGAATGCATGACCTATTCGGTGGGCTTCAGGGTGCCCCGAAGTGCAGAATTGGCCAGTGACTTGTTGATGGGTTTGTCTGAGGAGCTTGCTGAAGACAGCGGTAGCGCCAACGATTTGCTTTACCAAGACCCCAACCAATCCCCCGCAATTCAAGATGCATCTATCCCTTTGGGTATGCAGCAATTTGCAGCCAAGGCAGTAGCCAAAGCCCTCAAAGATCCTCAACTGTTGAATTGTTTGTTGGGCGAGTCTTTAACCGCGCCTAAAGCCAACGTTTGGTTTGACACACCTGATCAAGATGACTTGTCCAATTTTGTTTGGCCAAAAGATATTCAGCTAGACCGGCGGACCAAAATGTTGTTTGACGCGAAGCATATTTTTATCAATGGCGAGAGCTTTAAAGCGGCTGGCCAAGACGCCAAATTGCTTAGAAAGTTGGCAAACGACAAGTTTCTGCCCTCGGCTCATGCCGCTCAATTGAGCGAAAATGCAGCTGAATTAATTCAGGCTTGGTGGGAAGAAGGCTGGTGGCGTTAATTTGATATGACTTTGAAGAGGCTAGTAATAACCCTGTAAGTCAAGCTATAATCGCAAGCTGTTCAGTGAGAGCTCGAGTGCTCACTGTTCTGTCAACAGGGTTTTAATCAATCTTGATGACAATTTCCCGGAAATTGTTTTTTCACTAACTTTAAGGAAAATAATCATGAACAAGTCCCTCGTTTTGGCTGCCGTGATCGCTGCTGCTGCTTTGGCCGCTTGCGGTAAAAAAGAAGAAGCTGCTGCACCTGCACCCGCTCCAGCCGCTGCTGCGCCAGCCGCTCCTGCTGCTGACGCTAAGCCAGCTGACGCTGCTGCTGCTCCCGCTGCTGCTGCGCCAGCCGCTGCACCTGCTGCACCAGCAGCTCCTGCAGAAGCTCCTAAGAAGTAATTCTTAGTCGTCCAAAAAAAACCCCGCATTGCGGGGTTTTTTTTCGTCTGTATTTTGTTATTTGATTTCGTCGGCAATGAGCTTGATAATTTTTTGCGCATTGCTTGAAGTTTCGGGAAGGCCATCGGCCGCCTGAACCAACACGGTTGAGACATCCCCCTTGCTAGTCACAGCAATGCGATATTTGGTCAGAGAAGGTGTTGCTTTTTCACTGGAGAAAATTTTGGCAAAGAAGCCTGGTTCTTTGTCTGAGCTTCCACCTGGGGCATACCTCACAAAGAACACACCTTGACCGCGGTCGCGGTCTTCGACCGTAAAGCCAGAGCGGTCAATGGCAACACCCACTCGGCGCCATGCGCGGTCGAAACCATCTTTGATTTCAATGGCTGGTTGATTGCCAATTTTTGTGACGGTCACATCATTGGCCATGCCCGCAGTAGCGGGTCCTGTTGCAATGGTCGATGGTGAACTGGTCGCTGTGTTGACCAATGTCTGACCACCAAATTTCATCATCAGACGGCGCAAAAATTCAATTTCCAACTCTGAATCGGCGGGGCGGGGTGTCCATGTGGTGTTGCTGTTCAAGGGACCTGTGTAAACCTCGACCATGCCGCGATGGGTGACGGTAATTTCAATGCCTTTGTCGGTACGTTCAACGCGGGTGCGGAATTTGTCTCTTTCGCCTGTTGAGTAAAGTGCATCAAAAATTCTGCCAATGGATTTGCGCACAAAGTCTTGCGGTAATTTGCCGCGATTCTCTGCCCAATCTGTTTCCATAATGCCAAGTTCTGGTTGGTCAAGATTGAGTGTGAAACCATTCTCTTTCCAAAACTCACGCAGGGGTTGCCATGCCTCATCGGCTTTGATATCGATTTTTAGAATGCGTTGGTTGCCCATCCGCTCAATGCGCGCATTACCGGCTTGATTGGTGGCAGTCAATGCATCTGTTGTGCTACGCACCTGCGTTGTGCCTGAGGACATTGCCAGAGCACTGGCGGTACCGCCTATTTGATATCGGCTATCGCGCTTAATTTGGGTGAGGTCGGGAGGAACTTCAAGCGTTGGCAGAGGTTTGCTGGCGCTCTTGTAATTGATTTTGTCCTCCTCCAATGAGGAACAGCCAGACATGAGGCAAACCAGTGTGGTGGCACAAGCCAAGGCAGTCATTTGACGAGGGGTGGGCGCAAATCGATTCACGTGTATATCCTGGAGTAAAGGGCTGTAAATTGAAACAAAGACTTAGAGCAGTCCGCTTGCGCGCAGTGCGGCTTCAACCACGGGCTGTTGAGGTTTGGAAAGTTCAGTCATGGGTAAACGCAGAGTGCCGCCGCACAAACCCATGCGAGCCATGGCCCATTTGACGGGAATGGGGTTGGCTTCGACGAACAAATTCTTGTGAACGGGCATGAGTTTGAATTGAATGTCCATGGCTTTTTTGACATCGCCTGCAATGGCTGCCACACACAGTTCATGCATCAGGCGCGGCGCAACATTGGCCGTCACACTGACGTTGCCTTTGCCGCCGCATAGCATGAGGGCTACTGCTGTTGGATCATCGCCGGAATAAACTGCGAAATCTTTGGGCAGATCGCGGATGAGCCATTGCGCGCGCTCGATATTGCCCGTTGCTTCTTTGATGCCCACAATGCCCGGCACTTGGGCAAGCCTGAGCACCGTGTCGTGCTGCATGTCAGCCACAGAGCGGCCAGGTACGTTGTACAAAATAATGGGCAGATCAGGAACCGCTTCAGCGATGGCCTTGAAGTGTTGGTAGAGGCCTTCTTGCGTGGGCTTGTTGTAGTAGGGCACAACTTGCAGCTGGCAATCGGCGCCGACGCTTTTGGCAAACTTGGCCAGTTCAATGGCCTCGGCTGTGGAGTTTGCACCGCAGCCAGCCATGATGGGGACGCGACCTTTGGCTTGCTCAACAGAGACTCGAATAATTTCTCGATGCTCTTCAACATTGACCGTGGGGGATTCGCCTGTGGTACCAACCACGCCAATGCAGTCTGTGCCTTCGGCAATGTGCCAATCGATCAGTTTTCGCAAAGTGTCATAGTCGACGGAACCGTCCGCCAACATGGGTGTGACCAAAGCGGGGATGCTGCCTGTAATGGGTTGAAATGGTTTCGTCAT
>CALPYQ020000019.1 GCA_943327965.2 Singulisphaera sp. GP187 | reverse complement strand
GCAACTTCAGAAGAGGCAAGTCGGCAGGCAAAGCACCGATGACCGCACCGCCGGAGTTTGCAAATTGAGTGAAATAGCTCAATGTGCCCGTAATGGCTACAACCAGCATGATGCTAGGCCAACGGGCGGCCCATTTTTTGGCCATCAACAACAGCAACAGGCTGCCAAAGCCAAACGCCAATTCGGGCGTTTTAAATGCCATGCCACCTTGCCACCCCGTCAGAGCTGGCAGTTGTGACGCAATGATCAACAGGCCAGCCGCTTGTGTAAAGCCCATCATCACGGGTGAGCTGATTAAATTTAATAGCCAGCCATTTTTGAAAGCGCCCATGAGCAACTGAAGGCAGCCGGCCATTAGCGCCAGCCAAATGGCCATGTCCACCCACAAAGGCGAACCAGGCTCGGCCATGCCCGTGAGCGTGGCACTGATCAACACGCAGGTTAAAGCGGTGGGTCCTGTCGACAAACGCAGGGTGCCGCCCCACATCACCCCTACCAAGGCAGGCAACAAAGCGGCATACAGGCCTGTGACCAAGGGCATGCCCGCCAATGCGGCATAGGCCACAGATTGCGGCACCATGAGCAAAGCCACGACAAAACCAGCAGTCCATTCGTTTTTGAAGAGTTCTGGCGTCAGTCGAGGCCAATTGAGAAAAGGCAGCCAGTGAGATAGCGGCTTCATGCTATGACCGATAAGCGCTGCAAACGGGGCATTGCACATGGCGATGCGTTTGCAGGGTTTGCCATTCCATGAACTTGGCATTGAAGAGAACGAGTTGCCCCACCATGCTGGCGCCCATGCCGCTTAGAATTTTTAAAGCTTCGGTGGCTTGTAGGCTGCCAATGATGCCCACCAAGGGGGCTAAAACGCCCATGGTGGCGCAGCGCGCTTCTTCAAATTGTTGGGTGGCCGGAAACACACACGCGTAACAAGGCGCCTCAGTTTGGCGAATGTCATAAACCGCCACCTGACCATCCATTCGCAAAGCAGAGCCAGACACCAAGGGCTTGCGGTGTTGCACACAGGCCAGGTTGATGGCATGCCTGGTTTCAAAGTTGTCTGTGCAGTCAAGCACCACATCGGCCATGGCCACATGTTGTTCAAGCAGCAAGGCGTCGGCCCGCTGCGCAATGCTCTGAACTTGAACCTCAGGGTTAATTTGTGCGATGGCTTTTTTCAAAGACTCAACCTTGAGTTGGCCCACACGGTCTTGCGTGTGCGCTATTTGCCTTTGCAAATTGGTGACGTCCACCACGTCGTGATCGATCAAAGTGATGTGCCCTACGCCCGCACTGGCCAAGTACAAAGCAGCAGGAGAGCCCAGCCCACCGGCACCCACAATGAGCGCGTGCGATTGAGAGACCCGCTGTTGACCTTCAACACCCCATTCATCTAAAAGAATGTGGCGTGAATAGCGCAGCAGCTGGTCATCCCTCATGCGCAATCACTTGTCTTTTTTAACTTCTTTGCGTTCTGCCAAGGTGGTGCTGGCTTTGACCGGCAAACCTTTGAGTTGATTCAAAGCTTGATTGAGTTGAAAGTCTTTGGCCGAGCCAAACTCGGGTGGCCTTCTTTCAGCCTCTGGCTTTTTGGCTTCTTCTTCCAATTTTTTCAATGCTTCTTCACGGGCCTTTTGGCGGGCTTCATTTTTCTTTTCTTCTTCTTGGCCATTGCCCAAATGTTTTTCCAGGTCAGCTTCGCGGGTGCGCAGTGCTGCAAAAACATTGCCGTTTTCGGTCTCGTCCAACATCACATCGGGCAAGATGCCTTTGGCCTGAATACTGCGACCATTGGGTGTGTAGTAGCGTGCAGTGGTGAGTTTCAAGGCTGTGTCGGGGCCGAGTTGACGCACGGTTTGGACGGAGCCTTTGCCAAAGGTTTGGCTGCCCATGATGGTGGCGCGTTTGTGATCCTGCAAGGCGCCGGCCACAATTTCGCTGGCGGAGGCAGAGCCTTCATTGACCAATACCACCAAGGGAATTTTTTTCAATTGACCTTGGGTGTTTTTGGTGAGGCGCTGAATGGGGTCACCCTCTGAACTGCGACGCCAAAACTGGGGTGCTGCCTTGTAAACAAACTTGCTTTCTTCCAATTGACCATTGGTTGAAACGACCGTGACGTTCTCGGGCAAAAATGCAGCGGACATGGCCACAGCGGCATCCAATAGACCACCAGGATCGTTGCGCAAATCAAGCACCAAGCCTTTGAGATTGGGGTCTTGTTTGAACATTTCTTCTAGTTTTCTAGAGAAGTCTTCAACCGTTCTTTCTTGAAATTGAGAAACTCGAATCCAACCATATCCAGGCTCGACCAACTTGGACTTGACCGATTGGGTTTTGATTTCTTCGCGAACAATGGTGACCGTGAAGGTGCGGCTTTCGTCCTTGCGGAAGATGGTCAAAAGTACTTTGGTATTGGGTTCGCCCCGCATGCGTTTGACGGCATCGTTCATGGACAAACCTTTGACGAAGGCGTCGTCAATTTTGGTAATCAGGTCATTGGGCTTGAGGCCTGCACGGTCGGCTGGTGAGCCCTCAATGGGCGACACCACTTTGACCACGCCTTCTTCTTGTGTGATTTCAATGCCGACACCGACAAAACGACCGGCGGTGCCTTCGCTGAATTCTTTGAAGCTCTTTTTGTCAAAGTATTGGGAGTGTGGGTCGAGGCTGGAGACCATGCCCGAGATGGCTTCGGTGATGAGTTTCTTTTCGTCAACTGTTTCGACGTAGTCGCTCTTGACCATGCCAAAAACCGCAGCCAGTTGTTGCAACTCTTCCAAAGGCAAAGGTGCGAACGAGCCTCTGGCGGTGGTTTGAAGTGAGATGGTGGTGAGCGCACCTGCCAATGCACCCACACTGAGCCAACCCACAATTTTCAATTTTTGTCCCATGTTCATTGACCCAAAGGGCCTCCTTTAGAACCAATATACACCCTTAATTCAAGCTTTGCCTTGGCTGGCCACTGCAGCGGCAGCTTTGGCTGCTGCTTCGGCATCACCGAGGTAATAGTGCTTGATAGGTTTTAACTGGGCGTCCAGTTCGTAAACCAAAGGAATGCCATTGGGAATGTTCAAATTCACAATGGCATCGTCAGAAATTTGGTCCAAATACTTGATCAGTGCGCGAATGGAGTTGCCATGCGCAGCCACCACAATGCGTTTGCCAGCCTTGATGGCAGGCGCCATGGAATCGTTCCAAAAAGGAATGACGCGGTCCACGGTGTCTTTCAGGCATTCAGTCAGAGGAATGTCGGTCGGCTTGAGTTTGGCGTAGCGCAGGTCTGCGCGTTCGCTGCGCGGGTCTTGGGGCTCCAGCGCGGGAGGGGGGGTGTCGTAGCTGCGGCGCCATACCAAAACCTGCTCATCGCCAAATTTTTTGGCGGTCTCGGCTTTGTTCAAACCCTGCAGCGCGCCGTAATGGCGTTCATTGAGGCGCCAATTGTGGTGAATGGGCAGCCATTGGCGGTCCATGGCATCCAAGGTGTGCCACAGGGTGTGAATGGCCCGCTTGAGAACGCTGGTGTAGGCCAAGTCAAACTCATAGCCTTCCGCTTTGAGAAGGCGGCCAGCCGCCTTGGCTTGCTCAATGCCCGTGGGCGTCAGGTCAACGTCGGTCCAACCTGTGAAGCGGTTTTCTAAATTCCAAGTGGACTCGCCATGGCGAATCAGAACTAATTTGTACATGGTTAAAGGTTTAATCAATAAAAAAATACAGTTTGCTGGTTCGCATTTTAGAATTCGAATCTGGCATGTGGCTTAGAAATCGGCTGCAGATGAACTTTTTAAGGGTTTTTTGTGAATTTTTTGATTGAAAACTGGATGTTGGTGACGGTTGCGGTTGCCTCTGCGTTGGCATTGTTTTGGCCTACCTTGTCTCAGGGTGCAGCGGGTGGTGTGGCGCCCACAGATGCGGTCTTGCTCATTAACCGTGAAAAGGCGGTCCTCATTGATGTGTGTGAGCCCCACGAATTTGCCCAAGGCCATGCCATTGGTTCAAAAAACATTCCCTTGGCACAACTGGAAGCACAGTTGCCCAACATGGTTAAAAACAAAAGCGTGCCCGTCATCTTGGTGTGCCAAGCCGGTAGCCGAGCTTCTCGCGCCGCCGTCCAAGCCAAAAAGTTGGGCTACGAACGTGCTCAAGCCTTGGCCGGTGGTTTGAAAGCCTGGCGCGAAGCCAGTTTGCCAACAGAAAAAGCCTGATTCAGTTTTAGCCAATTTGGAGTTGTCATGCCCCACGTGAAGATGTACACCACCGCCGTTTGCCCTTATTGCGTTCGTGCCAAACAAATTTTGAAGGCCAAAGGTGTGGCCGACATTGAAGAAATTCGGATCGATCAACTGCCCGAAGCGCGGGAACACATGATGAACATCACGGGCCGCAGAACGGTGCCGCAAATATTCATTGGTGAGACCCATGTGGGTGGGTGTGACGACCTGGTGGCTTTGGACGCCAAGGGCGGACTGATGCCTTTGCTGCAGGCTTAAATCGCCTGAACACCCCTACATTTACAAGTTAACCCTCCCATAAGGGACAGTTTTCATCGGTGATAATCTAGCTTGGCCCTAGGTTCAGGCTTGATCAAGTCACCGATGGGAAGATTATTTTCAACTCAAGAGTTTTTATGTCCGAAGAAAACACCCCCGTGTTCCAAATCCAGCGCGTTTACCTGAAAGAAGCGTCTTTGGAGCAACCCAATTCCCCCGCCATCTTGTTGGAGCAACAGCAACCCGCGGTGGACATTCAGTTGGGTGTTGAAGCCAATCAAGCAGCAGAAGGCGTTTACGAAATTTGCGTGACAGCCACCGTTCACACCAAAATTGAAGACAAAACTGTTTTCTTGGTCGAGTGCAAGCAAGCTGGTATTTTTGAAATTCGCAACGTGCCTGAAGACCAAATGGGCAGCATCATGGGCATTGCTTGCCCTCAAATTGTGTACCCCTATTTGCGTGGCAACGTTGCCGACATCGTCACACGCGCTGGTTTCCCACCCGTTCATTTGGCTGAAATTAATTTCCAAGCCATGTACGAGCAGCAACAAGCCCAACTGGCCGAGCAGGCAGCAGCTGCTGCACCCCAAGTTCAGTAACTCTCCGGGTCTCCAACTTGAGCCTGAAGATTGCGGTCATCGGGGCAGGTGCTTGGGGTACAGCGCTGGCCATCAGTGCCAGCCGTCATTCAGCCCATCACGCGGTTCAGTTATGGACGCGTGATACGGCTTTGGCCGAAGACATGCAAACCCAGCGGGTCAATGCACGGTATTTACCAGGCATTCAATTTCCTACCGCGCTTCAGCCCGTCAGTACACCTCTCAATCAGATGCCGGCATGGGCCAATGCCCACGATTTGATTGTGGTGGCCACGCCCATGTCTGCGCTCAGGGGCATGTTACAAACCTTGAGCACTTCGCAAGTGCCTGTGGCGTGGTTGTGCAAGGGTTTTGAAGCTGCCTCAGACGGCATTGCGTCGGGAGCCATGCCGCATGAAGTGTGTCAGCAAGTAGCACCTCATTTATTGGCAGGTGCCCTCAGTGGCCCTAGCTTTGCGCTCGAAGTGGCCCAAGCCCAACCCACGGCGTTGGTGGCTGCCAGTGCCCACAAAGCTGTGCGTCAAATTTTGGTCGATGCATTTCACAGTCCCAGTTTGCGCATTTATGCCAATGAAGACATGGTGGGCGTTGAAGTGGGTGGGGCTGTTAAAAATGTGTTGGCCATTGCCACAGGCTTATGCGATGGCCTTCACTTAGGCCTGAACGCACGCGCAGCCTTAATCACAAGGGGCTTGTCAGAAATGACCCGATTGGGCGTGGCTTTGGGTGCCAAGCCCGAGACCTTCATGGGCTTGTCTGGCTTAGGCGATTTGGTGCTCACAGCCACTGGCGATTTAAGTCGAAACCGCAAAGTAGGATTGCTGTTGGCGCAAGGTATGGACTTGCAGCAAGCGGTTCAGTCGTTGGGCCATGTGGCCGAAGGTGTTTACAGCGCCCGAACAGTGGTCAAGCGTGCGCAGGCCTTGGGGGTAGAGATGCCAATTGCTCAAGCGGTGGTGGCATTGCTAGATGGTCAACTTAAACCGACAGAGGCCGTGTCTGCACTGATGGGCCGCGGTGCCAAAGGAGAGCTTGCTTAAACAGCAAGTTGTTGGCAAATCAAACCGGTGTAAAGGCCAGGCGCACATAAATGGGCGCAAAGGCTTCGGCTTGGGTAATTTCAATCAGCGTCTCTTTGGCCAATTCGAGCAAGGCAATGAAGGTCACCACCAGCACAGGTGTGCCTTTGCTGGGGTCAAACAAGTTTTCAAACTCGACAAACTTGCGGCCTTGAAGGTGCTTTAAAACAATGCTCATGTGCTCGCGCACGCTGAGTTCTTCGCGGCTAATTTTGTGATGCTGAACCAACTTGGCCCGCTTCAAAATGTCTTGCCATGCCTCTTGCAATTCGACCAAGTGCACATCGGGGAAACGCGGCTGCAAACTTTGCTCGATGTAGACCTGCGCTTTTAAAAAGTCGCGACCGTATTGCGGCACATTGCCCAGTTGCATGGAGGCCAATTTCATTTGCTCGTATTCGAGCAAGCGACGCACCAACTCGGCACGGGGATCTTCTGGCTCTTGCCCTTCGGCCACCTTTTTGGGGGGTAAAAGCATGCGTGATTTGATTTCAATCAGCATGGCAGCCATGAGCAAATATTCTGCCGCCAACTCTAGGTTGTGCTGGCGAATTTCATCGACATAGCTGAGGTACTGGCGCGTGACCGCAGCCATGGGAATATCAAGGATGTTGAAGTTTTGCTTGCGAATCAAGTACAACAACAAGTCCAGTGGGCCTTCAAAGGCCTCTAGAAAAACCTCCAACGCATCGGGTGGGATGTAGAGGTCGTTGGGCATAGAAAACAAGGGCTCGCCATACAGGCGTGCAACGGCCACATGGTCGATGACCTCAGGTTGGCCCACCGGATTTTCAGCGGCTGGCAAAACCTCAATGGGCGCGAGCGTGTTTTCCAACAGGTTCAACCTTGGGTCTGATAGACGTAAGGTTTTTGAGCCACTTTGCCTTCGTTGAACTCTTTCAACACATGGCGATCGACCGAGGCGTCCCACAAAAGCGCGCGCGCTTCTTGTTGGGCAGCGTCCAAATGGGGGCGCTCGGTTTTGAGCTGGTCAATGAACTGGGTGGTGTCTGAACGGTAGTCAGGGCGACGGAAAAAATGCAAGAGCGACATGACAAAGCGGTTTCAGTTGAATAGAGGCTTATTTTAGCGGGGAGTCGTCAGCGTTTTTCTGACAAAAGGGCGGCATCCAGGCCTGAATCGTAGTCAGGCAGAACATTTTGACCCACCAAATCGAGGAATCCTGTTCTGCGGGCAATGTCCAGGGGTTGGTGGTTCAGGCCGCAAATGATGAGGCGCACATGTTTCTTTTGACAAATACGGGCCAAAGCCAGCAGCGCGTCAGCGCCTGAAGAGTCAATGTAAATGAGATTTTTGAGGTCTAAAACCAGTGCTTTTTGAGGCAATGTATTTTCGATGTCCTCTAGCAATTTGACCGCGCCAAAGAACAGCGCACCATACAAGCGGTAGGCACTGATTTGGCCATTTTGATGGGCCAGTTTGGCAGTGTCTTGATCGCTCAACTGCTCAATGCGGCTCAGATTTGAAATTCTGTAAATGAAGGTGATACCTGCCGCAAACAAACCAAATTCAACGGCCACCGTCAGGTCAACGACCACGGTGAGTAGGAAAACAGCCAGTAAGGTGATCCGATAGGGAATGCGAAATTGCTTGAGATCGGTAAAGGCGTGCCACTCGCCCATGTTCCAAGCAACAAACATCAAAATGGCCGCCAAGGTGGCCAAGGGAATGTGGTTGGCCAGTGGGGCTGCAACCCAAACAACCAACAACAAAGTGAGGGCGTGGACCATGCCAGCAATGGGCGTACGGCCACCACTTTTGACATTGGTCACCGTGCGTGCAATGGTGCCTGTTGCGGGCATACCCCCAAAGAAAGGTGTCACAAAATTGGCCACGCCCTGTGCCATCAGTTCTTGATTGGGGTTGTGGCGATCGTCAATCAGACCATCTGCAATGCGCGCGCACAGCAGGGACTCAATGGCGCCCAACAAGGTCAGGGTTAGGATGGGCATGCCCAAGTGCTGCAGGGTGTCCCAACTAAATGCTGGCCAAACCAGACGGGGTAACTCAGAGGGAATGCCGCCAAATTTGCTGCCGATGGTCTCAATTGGCAAGTTCAGAACCTGTGCCATCGAAGTCGCAAGAATGAGCGCAACAATAGAGCCGGGCACAATTTGGAGAAGGCGTTGAAGGCCTTGTTTGGGTTCTTTGCCAGCGCGGTTAGAAAAAAAGCGTTGCCACAACACGATGACCATCAAAGAGCCCAAGGCCAAGCCAAAGGCCGGTGCTTGAAACGTGGGCAGAGCTTCATGCAGAGTGCGCAGCATCCCAAAAAAATCGGCGGGCATGTTGCTCACTTTGAGGCCCAAAAAATCTTTGGCTTGCGACAGCATGATGAGTACCGCAATGCCATTGGTAAAGCCAATGATCACTGCCACTGGAATAAAGCGAATTAGGCTGCCCAATTTAAGCAGGCCCATGACAAACAACAGGACGCCCGATGCTGCCGTGGCAATGATCAAGTTGGCCAAGCCATAGCGCTCCAAGATGCCATACACAATGACAATGAAGGCGCCTGCAGGCCCGCCAATTTGAACCCTGCTGCCGCCCAGTGCAGAAATAATGAAGCCCGCAATGATGGCCGTGAACAAGCCCGCTTCGGGTTTGAGGCCTGAGGCAATGGCAAAAGCCATGGCCAAAGGCAAGGCCACTACGCCCACAGTGAGGCCAGATGCGATGTCTGTGCCCAGTTGCTCGCGGGTATACCCCTTCAGGGTATCGACAAGCTTAGGACGAAAGAAAAAGGCCATGCATCAGTGTAGCGCTGAGCACGGCCTCTTGCACGACCGATTCGATGATGCAGGTCAGTGGATGCGCATACCCGGCTTGGCGCCAGGCCATGGATTCAATACGTAAATGCCAGCATCGGTTTTTTCGTCGGCATGGCTGGCAGCCAGCACCATGCCTTCAGACACACCAAACTTCATTTTGCGGGGGGCCAAATTGGCCACCATGACGGTCAGTTTGCCGACCAAGTCTTCGGGCTTGTAAACGCTGGCAATGCCACTGAACACATTGCGATGCTTGCCTTCGCCCACGTCCAATGTGAGGCGCAGCAGTTTGGTCGAGCCTTCTACAGCTTCGCACTTCACAATTTGCGCTATGCGCAAATCGATCTTGGCAAAGTCGTCAATCGAGATGGTGGGGGCGATGGCTTCACCGCCAGGCAGGGGCGCTGCTTCAACCACGGGCTCGGGTGCTTCAAACAAGGCATCGAGCATGGCGACATCGACACGCTGCATCAGGTGTTTGTAATCGTTGATAGCGTGACCGGCGCCCAACGAGGCCTTCACTTCTGTGAAGTTCATGGCCTCGATGTTCAAGAATTTTTCGACGTTGCTGGCCAAGGAAGGCAGCACGGGTTTGAGCATGAGGCTGAGCAAGCGGAAGGCTTCAATGCAGGTGGTGCAAACATCGTGCAGGCGGGCGTCCATGCCTTCTTGCTTGGCCAGTTCCCAAGGTTTGTTTTGGTCGACGTATTCGTTGACACGGTCGGCCAAGAGCATCACTTCGCGAAGCGCTTTGGCGTAGTCGCGTTCGTCGTAAAGCTTGGCAATGGGGGGCACGCCTTGGTGCAGCTGTTGGAGCAAAGCCTCACCATCGGCCGAGACGGATCCCAACTTGCCACCTAAGCGCTTGGCAATGAAGCCGGCTGCGCGCGATGCAATGTTGATGTACTTGCCCACCAAGTCGGAATTGACGCGGGCCATGAAGTCTTCGGGGTTGAAGTCGACATCTTCGTTGCGGCCATTGAGTTTGGCGGCAATGTAGTAGCGCAGCCACTCGGGGTTCATGCCCAGTTTCAAATACTTTAAAGGGTCAAGGCCTGTGCCGCGGCTCTTGCTCATCTTCTCGCCGCTGACGGTTAAGAAGCCATGCACGTAAATTGCGTTGGGCGTTTTGCGGCCACTGAAGTGCAGCATGGCAGGCCAGAACAAAGTGTGGAAATACGTGATGTCTTTGCCAATGAAGTGGTACTGCTCTACTTGGGGGTTGTTGATGTAGGCGTTGTAGTCCACCCCAATCTTGCCCAAGTAGTTTTTGAGCGAAGCCAAGTAGCCAATGGGCGCATCGAGCCACACATAAAAATATTTGCCGGGTGCATCGGGAATTTCAATGCCGAAATAGGGCGCGTCACGGCTGATGTCCCAGTCGCCCAAGCCGCCTTGACCTTCTTCGTCTTTGGCAAACCATTCTTTGATTTTGTTCAGCACTTCAGGCTGCAAGCGGCCTGACTCGTGCGTCCACTTTTCTAAAAACTCGACGCAACGGGGGTCGGACAATTTGAAGAAATAGTGTTCAGATTGCTTCAGGACCGGCGTGGCGCCCGACAAAGCTGAGTAGGGATTCTTGACTTCGGTGGGCGAGTAAACAGCACCGCAAGATTCACAGCTGTCGCCATATTGGTCCTTGGCGCCACACTTGGGGCATTCGCCTTTGATGAAGCGGTCGGGCAAGAACATAGACTTTTCGGGGTCGAAGAACTGCTCGATGGTTTTGGTGGCAATGAGACCGGCGGCTTTGAGGTCGCGGTAAATTTGTTGGGCCAGTTCGTGATTCTCTGGCCCATCGGTGGAATGCCAGTTGTCAAAGGCAATGTGAAAACCATCAAGGTATGGCTTGCGACCTGACGCAATGTTGGCCACAAACTGCTGCGGCGTGATGCCAGCCTTTTCGGCTGCAATCATGATGGGAGCGCCGTGCGCATCGTCGGCACACACAAAATGAACCTCGTGGCCCTGCATGCGTTGCGCACGAACCCAGATGTCGGCCTGGATGTACTCCATGATGTGACCGATGTGAAAGTTGCCGTTGGCATAGGGCAAAGCGGTCGTGACAAAAATTTGTCGCTGGGCAGCAGTGAGGTTCGTAACAGTCGAGGCAGACATGTGGGGTCAATTTGTAGGGGAATCCTCGATTTTATGGGCTACGACCATCCGATGTCGCTAAACTTCCCAGCATTCGCAGAAAGTTTCACATGTCGACCCCAGAACAACTCCAAAAAGCCCTCGAATCGGTCATCGACCCCAATACTGGCAAAGATTTTGTCTCTACCAAGGCCCTGAAAAACCTGGTGGTAGACGGTGGCAATGTCGCCTTTGATGTTGAATTGGGCTATCCCGCCAAGAGCCAAATCCCTGCTTTGCGCAATGCGCTCATTGCGGCGGCCAAGCAAGTGCCTGGTGTCAACAACGTGTCGGCCAATGTCACCATGAAAATTGTGGCCCATGCCGCCCAGCGCGGCGTTGCTTTGCTGCCGCAGGTCAAAAATATTGTGGCGGTGGCCTCTGGCAAGGGCGGCGTGGGTAAAAGCACAACCGCAGTGAACCTTGCGTTGGCGCTGGCCGCAGAAGGCGCCAGTGTGGGCCTGCTTGATGCCGACATTTACGGCCCCAGCCAGCCCATGATGATGGGCATTGAAGGCCGCCCCGAAAGCGAAGAT
>CALPYQ020000018.1 GCA_943327965.2 Singulisphaera sp. GP187 | reverse complement strand
GCTGCCCATGATGCCGATACCGATACAAGCGCCAATCGCGCCCATGCCGATGATGAGACCAGCTGCCAAAGCGACGTAACCGAGAACGTGTTCCATTTAATTGCTCCTATGGATGATGATGGAAAGGTTAAGAAAAAACTAAATTGTGACGCTCAATGAGCGTCGTGCGCTTGACCGATGTAGACCAAAGTCAACATCATGAAAATGAAAGCTTGCAAAGCCACGATCAAGATATGGAAGATGGCCCAGATGGAGCCAGCGATCACGTGACCGATGGGCATCAAGATGCCAGTCAATGACATGGCGGCCGTGCCACCCATCAAAGCGATCAACATGAAGATCAGTTCGCCGGCATACATGTTGCCGAATAGTCGCATGCCGTGTGACACGGTTTTGGCGACGAATTCAATCATTTGGAAGACAAAGTTGAAGGGCCACAAAATGGGGTGCGCACCAAATGGCGCCGTGGTCAACTCATGGAACCAACCGCCAATGCCCTTGATTTTGATGTTGTAGTAAATACAAATGAGCAAAACCGAGACAGACATGCCCAAAGTGGTGGACAAATCGGCTGTTGGCACAACACGGAAGTAATGGATGCTGCTGTCTAGGCCCGTCACTGCAAACAAACCATGGAACAAGTCAACCGGCAAAAAGTCCATGGAATTCAATAAGAAAATCCAGACAAACACCGTTAAAGCCAAGGGTGACACCAATTTGCGGCTTTCGGCATTGTGAATGATGCCCTTGGCCTGAGAGTCGACCATTTCAAACAAGATTTCGACAGCGGCTTGAAAGCGGCCAGGAACACCGGAGGTGGCCTTGCTTGCAGCTTTCCACAACAAGAAGCTGCCCAAAACACCCAACAAAATAGCCCAAAAGATGGAGTCGATGTTGAAGACTGAAAAGTCAATCACGCCTGCCATCGGCTTGTTTTGCAGATGGGTCAGGTGGTGGCCAATGTATTCACCGGCGCTGGGAGCGTTTGCAGCTGACATTCTCTAGGCTCTTTAAAAATTAACTTTAACTTTTCAACTTAGGCAACCGGGTGAAACACTTTGCGCCAGGCAAACACCACCCAATAAACCTTCATCGTGACAACAAGACCTACCAACATGGCAGGCCAGCTTAAATCTTTTACCAACTTGATTGCCGCAAAAAGCATGGCAATCGTGAGGCCAATCTTGACCATTTCCCACAACAAGAACCCAAAGACCGCGGCCCCTGAATTGATGCTGCTGGTTTTGCTGGTAATGCCCCGCGCGAACAACGCAGCAGGAACCACCACCGACAAAGCCCCGTAAGCCGCTGACCATGCCGCTGAAACACGCCCCGTAAAGAGCCAAGTCAGCGCTGAAACAGCCAAACCTACCAAAACCTGTGCCAAAACCACACGCCACACAGAGAGGAGGGGTTGCTGAAGTCGTAACTGTTTTACTTCTTCTGCCGTCAGCGGTCTGAAGTCTTCAGCACCGTCGACATCCCCATCGTCTACAAAATCTTGTGTTGGTATTCTGGCCATGTTTGTTTACATCCAGGTTACAGACATACCCTTGGTTTCGCAAAGCTCACGATTATAGGTGAAAACCCATATGCTTAAAAAGGGTCACAATTCAAAAGGGATTTAATTTCAATCAACCAGGCCTCAAACTTCTAAAACCATGTACGAACTGTTTAAATTTTCCCACTTGGCCGCCGGCATCATCTGGATGGGCGGCATGGCGCTCATGATTTGGGCCCTGCGCCCCGTCGCCATTGCCCAACTTGAGCCCCCACTGCGCCTGCCATTGTTGGGCGCCGTCCTAACGCGTTTTTTCAAAATGGTCGCTGCCTGTGTCGTGGTGCTACTGGTTTCAGGGGGCATCATGCTCATGGGTGTCGACATGGCCTTGGCGCCCAAGGGTTGGCATGTCATGATTGGCGTTGGCAGCCTGATGTGCCTTATTTTTGGCCACCTTTATTTCGGTCCCTTTAGAAAAATGAAGGCCGCATTGTCAGCGGGCGACCTGGGTTTGGCCGCAAAACAGTTGGCCACCATCCATCCGCTGGTACTGATCAACTTTTCGTTGGGCTGGGTGGCCATTGGCGCCGTTGTCATTTGGCGCTAATGTTTGCAATGCTTGCACCCACCTCCATCATTAATTGACCCCCTTTGTCCCTTCAATGTCATGAGCGCATCGATCACCCCGCCCAACAATCCCGACCTTCGCAAAGAGTCGCTCATTGAGTACCCTTGCAGCTTTCCCATCAAAGTCATGGGCGCCAGGGTCGATGGCTTTGCTGAAGCCATGGTTCAAATTGCCAAACAATTTGACCCTCAGTACGACCCTGCCACATTGGAAATGCGCCCCAGCAAAGCGGGCAACTACCTCAGCGTGACCCTGACCATTTGGGCAACCAGCCGAGAACAGTTGGACAACATGTACCTTGCGCTGACTGCGCACCCTATGGTTAAAGTCGCGCTTTAAATTTAAACGGACTGTCTTCCATCTTCAACATGCAGGTCTCGCTCCTCGGCCAGGTTAACTACCTGGAGACTTACCAAGCCATGCAGAATTTCACGGCTGAAAGGCGCCTGGAAACACCAGACGCGTTGTGGTTGTGTGAACACCCGCCTGTTTTTACACAGGGCTTGGCTGGCTTGGCAGGGCATGTCTTGAATGCTGGCGACATTCCTGTCATTGCCACCAACCGAGGGGGGCAAGTCACTTACCACGGTCCCGGACAAATCATGGCTTACCCGCTCTTGAACCTTCAAAGGGCTGGCTACTTCGTCAAAGAGTATGTCTACCGACTGGAAGAAGCGGTCATTCGCACGCTGGCGCATTTTGGCGTGACCGGTCACCGCGTGGCCAATGCGCCAGGCATCTATGTTCGCTTGGCCGACCCCTTTGCACACCAAGCCCTGACGGGTCCGGCCTTGCCCAACGACCCCTTCAAGGGTCTGGGAAAAATCAGTGCGCTGGGCATCAAAGTGAGCCGCCAATGCACCTATCACGGCTTGGCTTTGAACGTCAAAATGGACCTCGAGCCTTTCCAGCGCATCAACCCTTGTGGCTATGCTGGCCTGCAAACCGTGGATCTTTTTACAATAGGGGTCAACACCTCGTGGGAAGAAGCTGCCGATGTTCTGGCGCACAAACTGACATCCTTGCTGGCACCCTGACACCGAAAGAAAACAATGACCAAAGACGCTGGCCTCACTCGCAACGTGGTGCGAGAAGCCCAAACCCAAGAGAACTACGATGCCTCGGCCAAGCAAAAAGCGGCGGCCAAGTTGTCGCGCATTCCCATCAAAGTAGAGGCTGGTGAAATTCTCAAAAAGCCCGAGTGGATTCGAGTCAAAGCCGGCTCACCCACCACGCGCTTTTACGAAATCAAAGACATTCTCCGAAAAAACAGTTTGGTGACCGTTTGCGAAGAAGCCAGTTGTCCCAATATTGGTGAATGCTTTGGCAAAGGCACGGCCACCTTCATGATCATGGGCGACAAATGCACACGGCGCTGCCCCTTCTGTGATGTGGGCCATGGTCGCCCCGATCCTTTGGATGTGAACGAGCCAAGCAATCTGGCGCGCACCATTGCCGACTTGAAGTTGCGCTATGTGGTCATCACCAGCGTTGACCGGGATGACTTGCGCGATGGCGGTGCTGGTCATTTTGTCGACTGCATTCGTCAAACACGCGAGCTTTCACCCCAAACCCAAATTGAAGTGTTGGTGCCTGACTTCAGAGGCCGCGATGACCGTGCGCTTGAAATTCTCAAGTCGGCACCGCCCGATGTCATGAACCACAATTTAGAAACGGTGCCGCGCCTTTACAAAGAGGTGCGCCCTGGTTCCGACTATCAGTTCTCATTGCAGCTTCTCAAAAAATTCAAAGCGCTTTTTCCGCATGTCCCAACCAAGAGCGGCTTGATGGTGGGCCTCGGTGAAACCGATGAAGAAATTTTGGCAGTGATGCGCGACATGCGCGCCCACAACATTGAAATGCTCACCTTAGGTCAATACTTGGCGCCCTCTACCAGCCACTTGCCCGTGAGGCGTTATGTGCACCCCGACACCTTCAAAATGTTTGAAGAAAAAGCCTACGAGATGGGCTTTACACATGCCGCTGTGGGTGCCATGGTTCGCTCCAGCTATCACGCAGACCAACAAGCGCACGCGGCGAGCTTGGCGCGTTGAACGCTTCTAAGAAAGCCTTTTTCTATGCGTTAGGCGCCATTGCGCTGTGGGCCACCCTCGCGCCGGTTGGCGTGCGGCTGTCGCATCTGCCGCCCTTTTTGTCGACGGGCTGCGCGCTGATCGTGGGCAGCTTGGTTGCCCTGCCATGGTCTCGCTTTCAATGGCGACATGCCATCGTGCCCGCCAGCACCTTGTTGCTGGGTATTTATGGTTTGTTTGGCTTCCATTTTTTGTTGTTTCTGGCACTCAGAACAGCGCCAGCTGTTGAAGCCAACTTGGTGAACTATTTGTGGCCCTTGCTGATTGTGGTCTTGGCACCCTTGTTTCACAAAGGAACGCGCTTGCATTGGCGGCAAGTGTTGGCGGCCTTGGCGGGGTTCAGCGGCGCAGTTTGGGTTATCACTGGCGGTCGGGTCATCGATTTTCAAATCAATGTGGGGTATTTGGCGGCTTTGGCTTCGGCCTTCATTTGGGCCACCTACTCCCTCATGACGCAGCGCGTGCCGGCGTTTCACACAGCGGCCATTGGCGGTTTTGGTTTGGTGTCTGGCCTGCTGTCCTTGGTCTGTCACTTTGCCTTAGAAACACCTGTCGCCATGTCTAGCAACGACGCAATGCTGTTAATTTGGATGGGGCTCGGGCCCTTGGGTTTGGCTTTTTATTTATGGGATGCCGCACTCAAAAATGGCCGCGCACAACAAATTGGTTTGCTCAGTTTTTTAACGCCCTTGGGCTCTACCATTTTGCTTTTGTTGGACCGACAAGAGGCCCTCACACCCACCGTGGCATGGGCAGGTTTATTGATTGTGGGTGGGGCTTGGCTAGGGCGCTCCGTGAGCACAGAGGCCGCGAACGATCCCTTTTTTGATCAGGCAAAAGACCGAAATTAAAGGGCCAAGAGGCTGGCAGGATCTTCCGAAACCAAGACTTGCGCAGCAAAGGCTTTGAGTTTTTCGGTGTCGGCGCGCAAGATCTGTTGTTTGACCAACAGCACTTGAGAGGGGTGCATCGAAAAACTTCTCAGGCCCATGCCCAACAGCAATCGTGTCATGCTGACATCGCCGGCCATCTCACCACAGACCGACACGCTTTTGCCTTGTGTTGCACCTTCGGCAATGGTGTCTGCAATCAAGCGAAGAACGGCCGGATGCAAGGGATCGTACAAATGCGCAACGCTCTCATCGGCACGGTCAATGGCCAGTGTGTATTGAATCAGGTCATTGGTGCCAATGGACAAAAAGTCAAAGTGCTTCAAGAAAAGTTTGAGCGATAAAGCGGCGGCCGGTATTTCAATCATGGCGCCCAGTCGCACATTGCCATAGGCAACACCACGCGCATCCAAATCGAGTTGGGCCTGCTTCACCAGTGCAAGCGTTTGGTGAATTTCACTGGCATGCGCCAACATAGGCACCAACAAATTGACTTTGCCTAAGGCTGCAGCCCGCAAGATGGCGCGCAATTGGGTCAAGAACATTTCGGGGTCGGCCAAACTCCATCGGATGGCTCGCAATCCCAGCGCAGGATTCAAGTGAGCGGCGTCGTGCCGCGTCTCATCGAGCGGTTTGTCGGCACCCACATCGACGGTTCGGATGGTGACTGGCAAACCCTTCATGCCTTCAATGGCCCGCCGGTATTGTTCAAATTGCTCGTCCTCTTCGGGCAAATTGCCTTGCCGTCCCATGAACAAAAACTCGCTGCGGAAAAGGCCTACGCCAACGGCACCGGCCAACAATGCCGCATCGGCATCTTCAGGCATTTCAATGTTGGCCAGAAGTTCAATTTTTTGACCGTCCAGGGTAACGGCCGGTGTGTGGCGCAACCTGGAAAGGCGTTCGCGCTCCAAATCGCCTTGGCGTTGCTTGAAACCATACTCTGCCAAGATGATGGGCGATGGATCGACAATGACCACCCCCATGTCGCCATCAATGATGATCCAGTCGTCTTGGCGAATCAATTGGCTGGCGCTGCGTGCACCCACAACCGCAGGGATGTCCAAGCTGCGCGCCACAATGGCCGTGTGTGAAGTTTTGCCACCCACATCGGTCACAAAACCCGTGAACACACTTTGCTTGAACTGCAGCATGTCGGCTGGCGACAAATCGCGCGCAACCAACACCAAGGGCACATCCATGGTGTCGCCCAATTGCAATTCTTGTTGCGGCCTGGCGTGTGGCTTGGCTCGGACTACTGGGGAGTGACCGCCTTTTAGAAAGTGCAACACGCGCTCTGTGACTTGTTCGAGGTCAGACTTGCGCTCGCGCAGATAGGCATCTTCCATCTCGTCAAACTGGCGGGCGATGACCTCCATTTGACTACTGAGCGCCCATTCGGCATTGTAAAAACGCTCTTCGATCCATTGCTTGACGCCTAAAGACAAGCTTTCATCTTCAAGCAGCATCAGGTGCACATCGAGCAGCGCACCCAGTTCTGGGGGTGCATCGTTGGTCAGCTCTTTTTGAAGGCGCGTGAGTTCTTCGACCACCGCATTGCGCGCTTGGCGTAATCTGTCAATTTCTGTAGCAACTTGGTCGGGCTGAATGAAATAGTGTGCAACGTCGACACGGCTGGACGCAACCAGCACTGCCCGTCCGATGGCAATACCTCTGGCAACCGCCAAGCCGTGAATACTGAATGTCATTCACCCTCGCCAAATTTGTCTGCAATGATGGCCAACACAGCGTCTAAGGCCTCTTGCGCTTGATCGCCCTCCGTGTCGATGGTGACTTGACTGCCAATGCCCGCGGCCAGCATCATGACGCCCATGATGCTTTTGGCGTTGACACGGCGCTCGCCCTTGGCGATCCAAACCTCACACGGAAAACTACCCGCCAATTTGGTCAGCTTGGCAGACGCTCGCGCGTGGAGTCCGAGCTTATTGCTGATGGTCGTTGTGGCTTGGGGCATGTCGAGGTCCTGATTGATTTTGAGGGGCCGTACAGCCCACCGGCATGATGCCTTGAGCGCCACCGGCTTGTGCACGCGTGGCCAAAGCATCGAGACTTTCGTGTCGATAGCAAACGCTTCTGAGCAACATGGGCAAGTTCACGCCCGCCAGCAAGCGGGTGTCGATGCCATCGTTGAGTTTTTGGGCGACGTTGGAAGGCGTTGCACCAAAGACATCACTCAAGAGCAAAACTTCTGTCGTGTTCAGTTTGGCCATGGCCGCCTTGGCCAATTTCAAACTTTCCTCTGGACTGGCGTTGGGGGCAATGTCGAGAGCTTGCACCCCTGCGGCACACTCGGGAAAAACGTGCAAAGCACATTCACGCAAAGCCGAGGCCAGCGGTGCATGGGCAACGATGAGAATTCCAATCATGCTGAATTATCGCGGTTTGCCCAATGAAAATAAACATACGACAAAGTGGCACACACGCCAAAGACCGCAAACGCCGACTGAAAAGCCAAAACTGGGGGCCAGCCCAAGGATTTGAAGAAGTCCACGCCCAAGCCAATGCCCCACTGAACCACAAACACGCCCACGAAAATGACCAAGTTGTAAGCCGACAAAGCACGCCCTGCCAAATGCGGCGGGAAAGCCATGCCAACGGCTGGCTGCGCCAACGAAACAAAGGTGCTGCTGACGCAGAACAATGTCAAAACGAGGGCGGTGTATTCGCCCAACTGAGGACCCAAAACTATCAGGGCGGCCAGGATTAGCAGGCAAACAGGCTGTCCCCAGGCAATCAAGCGGTTTGGAGAAATGCCACGCTTTGCCAGTTTGGGGGTTACCAAGCCCCAAATCCAAAACGCAATGAGCATGGTCAAGTTGATGCCAAACAGCCCAGTGGCGGCCGCAACGGGTGAATAGCCCCCGACCACCGTCATCCATGGACCTGCCCACAAGGTTTGTACGGCCAGCATGCCGGCATAGCAAAAGAATCCGATGGGTGCCATGCGCCAAAAGTAAGCGTTGCGCCAAATCGGCCCATAGCCGGGTTCATCGTCGAGAGGCTTGGCTGAAGTTTCTTGTGGCTTTTCCCAAGCAGGAACCACCCAATAAATCATCAACATGGCCACCACAACCAACACCGCAAGGCCTGCAAAAATTGCCCGCCAGCCCGTGATGGGCATCAACCATTGCACGGGCAAGGTTGAGCACAGCATGCCCAGCGAGCCCGTCATGAGCATCCATGAATTGGCGCGGAGTTGAGACCCTGGGTCCATCCAACGCCTGTAGCCCGTTAAAGGCGACATTAAGCAGGCGCTGACACCGATGCCGCAAAGCACCCGTGCCAACCACAAACCTAAAAAGCTTTCGGCCATTGCAAAGCAAATGCAGCCAAGTACGGCCACCACCAAAAAGGACAAGATGACCTTTTTGGGGCCATGCAAATCCAACCACTTGCCCAAGGGCAACTGCGTCACCGAAAAACCAAGAAAGTAGCCACCCGCCAAAAGTCCCAGGTCTTGCGCCGACAGCGACAACTCTTGCGTCAGCGCAGGCGATAGCGTGGCCGTGATGGCGCGCATCAAGGTCGACAAAAAGTATGCAAAGGCAAAGGCCAAAAAGACCCCGACCATTTCGCGCCTCGCCAGCAATGGGCTTTGGTTTGGGTTCATGGCAACTTGAAGCTTTCTATAAATTGATCGGCACTTTGCTGACCTTTTGATGCCTTGGTGTTGTTTTGATAGACCACGGCATGCACCATCCGAAGTTGATTGCCTTCCAAATGGGAGAACCAAATGGCATGCGCCGTCAAAGCTTGTCCTTTGGGGTCTGCGCCTTGCGCCTTGATGCGAACTGCGCCAGGTAAGGCCGATTTTTGGGGTGCCCAAGGCACGTCTTGAACGTCCTTGGCGCGCATGTTTTGCAAGGTCGCTTGGCGCCAACCTTTGATCAATTCTTCTCGCCCTACAGATGCCACGGCCTGAGTTGACATCACGGCCCAGACCGCATCGTCGGCTTCGCAGCCTGCCACGGCCAGCTCAAAAGCTTGTCCGGCCATGTTGACTGTTCGGACAGTTTTGTCTGGCTTGCATGGCAACTCAAAACGCAATGCACTGCCCTCCACCTGACTGGCCCGCCAGTTCAGGCTGGGCTGACAGGCTGTCAAACCTAGCAAGCCGAGCAAGGCAAGGGCAGAAGATAAAAATTTCAACATGGCTTGATTATCAACGCGAGCATGGGACTTTGTTTTTCGCGACAATGTGAGCATGAATTCATTAGACGGCATCCGCATCCTCGACCTCTCCCGCGTTTTGGCGGGCCCTTGGTGTACTCAAACATTGGCCGACTTAGGGGCCGATGTGATCAAAATTGAACGCCCCGGTGCGGGCGATGACACGCGCAGCTGGGGGCCCCCTTTCTTGAAAGACTCCGAGGGAAAAGACACACCAGAAGCTGCATATTACTTAGGAACCAACCGAAATAAGCGCTCACTCACTTGCGATATTTCAAAGCCCGCAGGCCAGGCTCTCATTCGAGAATTGGTGATGCACTGCGACGTCTTCATTGAAAACTTCAAGGTCGGCGATATGGCCCGGTATGGGCTCGACTATCACAGCCTGAAAGTCCTCAATCCACGCCTTGTTTATTGCAGCGTGACGGGGTTTGGACAGACCGGTCCCTACAGCGATCGCGCAGGATACGACTACGCCATTCAAGGCATTGGTGGCTTGATGAGTGTGACCGGTGAGCGCGATGACTTGGGCGGCGGCCCCCAAAAAGTAGGCGTGGCGGTGGCCGATTTGTTCACGGGCATGTACGCCACTGTGGGAATTTTGGCGGCCTTGCGACATGCTGAAAAAACCGGGGAAGGCCAGTACGTCGACATGGCACTGCTCGACACACAAGTGGCCATGCTGGCCAATTTGGGCGCCAATTATTTGGTCAGTGGCAAAACCCCTGGACGCGCAGGCAATGCGCATCAAAACATCGTGCCCTACCAAGTTTTTGAAGTGAAGCCAAGTTCTGAACTGTTGGCAAGCAACGGCCCCACGGCTCGCGATCACTTAATTTTGGCAGTAGGCAATGACGGCCAATATGCCAAGTTCTGCGAGGTTGCAGGTCACCCCGAATTGGCTGCCGATGTGCGTTTTGCAAAGAACACCGATCGGGTCAAGAACCGCCAAGTGTTGGTGCCTTTGCTTGAAAAGATCATGCTGACGCGGACCAAAGCCGATTGGCTTTCTGCGCTCGAAGCCGCCAAAGTGCCGTGTGGCGCTATCAACAATTTGTCTGAAGTGTTTGCCGACCCGCAAGTGGAAGCCAGGCAAATGGTGAGCACTTGGCAGCACCCCCATCAAAAAGATTTGAAGCTGGTCTCAAGCCCACTCAAGTTGAGTGTGACGCCTGTCAGAAAAGACCATGTGCCGCCTCAATTGGGTCAACATACCGAAGTGCTTCTGAAAGAAGTTTTGGGCTATACCGACGCGCAAATAGAAACCCTCAGAAATCAAGACATCATTGACTGATGCCTTGATGGGTCATTCGCGTTATTCTTTGCGGAAGTTGTCGTGGCAGCCTTTGCAGGTGGCTGCGGCGGGACCAAAGGCAGTTTTAAGCGCGTCGACGTTGCCTGCTTTTGCGGCAACTGTAAGCTTGCCCATTTCAACTTGCATTTTGTCGGCGGCCTCTTTGAACTTGGCGCTGTCTTTCCAAATTTCTGGCTTGGCGCGTGTTTCACCTTTGTCGCTGCCCTCGGTGAAGGCCGCCCAAGGCAACTTGGCCATGGCCGCAGCGATGTCTGCATTTTCGGCAGCGGCTTTGGCATCGTAAGGCGCACGGCCTGAGGCCATGGCACCGACACGGCTAAAGTGAGCGGCCATGACTGTAAAGCTGGCTTTGCGATATTTGACGGCATCTTCGGGCTTGGCAAATTGCGCAGCAGCAGGCAATGCCATCATGATGGATGCCACACTTGTGACCAGCATCAAAAGTTTTTTCATAATGAATCCTAAAATTGTTGGGTGCATAACAGTTTCTCATGTTTTTTAATTTATTGCAGACACCCTGTTTTCTGCTGAAAGTATTTGAATGACACCCATCAGAATTTGGGATTTACCAACTCGTATTTTTCACTGGACGCTGGCACTCGCAGTGATTGGCTTGGTCATTACGGGCAATGTGGGCGGCAACGCCATGGTTTGGCATTTCCGTCTGGGTTATTGCGTTGCCAGTTTGCTGATCTTTAGGATTGTGTGGGGCTTTGTCGGTGGGTTTTGGTCACGCTGGCAGCAATTCACTTTATCGCCCATGAGCCTCAAGGACCATGTTTTTTCCAAGTCCTCACCCAGCAATTATTTGGGCCACAACCCCACCGGCTCTTTGTCTGTGTTGGTCATTGTGCTGTTTCTCATGGCCCAAGTCGGTTCGGGGTTAATCAGTGACGATGAGATTGCCAACGCGGGCCCTTTGACCCACCTGGTGTCGGAGAAGACCATTCAATGGGCCAGCTACTGGCACACAGAAATTGGCAAAGTCGTAATTTTGCTTTTGGTGCTGGTGCACGTTCTGGCCATTGCTTGGTACTTTTATCGAAAGAAGATCAACTTGGTTCGCCCCATGATGACGGGGGACAAAACGACGACCGAAAACGCCACCGCCTCTAGCGATCGGCCCATTGACTGGCTCAAAGCTTTGCTTGTGCTGGGTCTCAG
>CALPYQ020000017.1 GCA_943327965.2 Singulisphaera sp. GP187 | reverse complement strand
AGCACCCGAAGCCGACATGGACCCCATCGTCGAATTCAACTTTCACAAGGTGGACTTTGCGCAAATTCAGCGCGCGGTAGAAGCCATCTCCAAAGTGATTGATGCAGAAAATGCAGTGACCGCCGTTGATGCCCGAACCATTGCAGTGCGAGTACCTGTCCAACGCGCACAACGTGTCAATGTCATGGCGCAATTGCTTGAACTTGAGATTCAGCCTGTGGTGGACATTGCCAGAGTGGTGATCAATGCACGCACTGGCTCTGTGGTGGTCAATCAATCGGTTCGTCTTGCACCTTTTGCTGTGACACATGGCAACATGACGATTCAAGTCCAAGCCACCAACCAAGCTGTGCCCCAGTCTTTGATGGCACGCAACCGTCCCGTAACCCAGCGCAATGAGCGCGTCAGCATTGACGCTGGCCCTGCCGGTCAAATGGTGCGAGTTGACGAAGGTGCTTCCTTAGAGCAAGTGGTCAGAGCCATCAACATGTTGGGTGCAACACCGCAAGACCTGATGTCTATTTTGCAAGCCATGAAGTCTTCTGGCGCACTGCAAGCTGAGTTGGAAATTATTTAACATGGCCGACCTCATGATCGCTGGACTGATTTCTGCTAAGCCGCTGACCAGCGCTAAGTTAGAAACTGCGCAGATCCAAAAAATCAATCAAACAGCGCAGGATTTCGAAGCTGTTTTGTTGCGCCAGATGATGAGGGAAATGCGCAATTCTGTTTTCAGCGAAGCCAGCAAGGGTGGCAGCAATGCCACCTACTTGAGTTTGGCCGATGAACAGTTGGCCAACAACATGGCAGCCCAAGGCGGCTTTGGCTTTGGAAAAGCCATGGCGCAACAAATGATTCAGCAAGCGCAAGCCGCACAGTTAATCAAGTCTGCCGCAATTGCCGTAAAGCCATAAAAGGCTGTTTGACTTCCACCACCCGACATTGCCACCCTTCATAACGGAACACACCAGTGAGAACAGCAGCCCTTTTTGACAGCGCGATGGCCGGACTGCAGTCCGCGCAGTCGGGCATGCTGGTGACCTCCCAAAACGTGACGGGGTCATCGGTCGAGGGTTATGTGCGTCGAACCTCCAACGTTCGGGTCAATGGCTTGTCGCCATCGTCCATGGACATCACAGGCACCTCCTTTGCTGTTGAGGGCTTCACGCGCTATTTTGACAACTTGCTGCAGGGTCAGTTGCTGTCACAACAAAGCAAAACAAGTTATAGCCAAACCTTGACCCAGTCTGTGGCGCCTTTGGACGCCATGCTGACTGAGCCGGCCACCTCCATTGCCACGGCACTTGGCAACTTTTTCAATGCGGCTGGCTCCATCGCCAATGAACCGACCAACTCAGCTTACCAACAGAGTCTGATTGGCAATGCACGATTGGTTGCCGATCGGGTTAGAGGACTGGCCAATACCGTGGGGCAAATTTCAAGCAATGCCTCACAAGCATTGGCCGATGTGCTCAACCAAGCCAATTCACTCACACCTCAACTGGCTTCTGTGAATGCCAAAATTCGGGGCGCAGCAACTCCGGGTCTGTCTGCGGCTTCTCCAGATTTGTTGGATGAGCGCGATCGCATTGTGGGCAAGCTTCAAGAGTTGGTAGGCGGCACCACCCTCATCAATGAAGACGGCACAGCCAGTTATTTGCTCAATGGTCAGCATTTGGTAGACCGTGAAAAAGCCAACACATTCAGCAACACGGCTGGCACCACTGTCATTCGAAGCGACATGGCTCTGAGCGATCTCAGAATAAAGGTGGCATCGTCGAGCGGTCAAAATCCTGTGTACATCAAATTGGTAATGCCCGCTGTTGCGCAACAACAAAGCAATGGCATGCCGCTGCTAGACGCCAATGGCAATTCCGTGATGGTTCCGGGCCAAACGATTTTGCAAGATGGCAAAGCAGGTGCTTATGTTCACCTGATTCAAAACTTTGTGCCAACGGTTCAAAAAAGCTTGAATTTGCTGGCCACCCAACTGGTCCTCAAAGTGAACCAGGTGGCCAGCGCCGGCAACATTGCCATTGCACCCATTTTTGGTTTTGCCTCGTCCACATCCAATGGCACGCCATTAACTGGCAGCAGCACCGACACCACAGGCAAAGCTTTGCTGGAGGGCCTTTGGAAAAAAACTGATGGCTCGTCCTATGTGTACAGCGACCTCATTGAAGGCTCCAATTTGCAGAGCAACAATTATCGGCAAACCATTGACAACGCCCTCAGCCGATCTGAGTTTGATGCGCGTCAGTTTCAAGTGGTTGGCACGTTTGACCGCGCCCAGTTCAGCAACATGGATGCCGCCGCTTCTGCGTCATTGCAAAACCTGCGTGACTCGTTCACATCGCCCGTGACCTTTATCACCAGCAGTGTGGCCACCACCATTGCCACCTGGAAAAACACGCAGCGCTCCGATGAAGCTTTGCAAAAAAGTTTAGCGGGTCAAAAGTCGTCGATCACTGGCGTGAATTTGGACGAAGAAGCTGCCAACTTGGTCAAGTACCAACAGCTCTACAACGCCTCTAGCAAATTGATGCAAACAGGCAAACAAATGTTTGACACCTTGCTAGGCATGTTGTCTGGTTAATTAATCAACAAGGACCTCCACCATGAGAATCAGCAGCCAGCAGGTCTTTGACAGCGGCGTGTCGTCCATGCAGCAACACACTTCCGATGTGGTGAAGTATCAACAGCAAATTTCATCCAGCCGAAAATATCAACTGGCCTCTGACGATGCTTTGGCTGCTGGCTTGGGTGTGCAAATTGATTTGGACAATGCACAGTTTGCTATGTTCCGTGTGAACCAAAACCACATCACGGCTTCTTTGGCTTCAACAGATTCGCAGCTGAGCAACATCAATCTGGCTTTGACCAAGTTTCAGCAAATGATGGTGCAAGCTGGCAATGGTACTTTGGGTGTTGATGGCCTCAAAATACTTGGCCAGCAAGCCGGCACTTTGTACAACACCGTCAATCAAATGTCGCAGGCCAAAGATGCCAACGGTGAGCAAATTTTAAGGACGACCACCCCGACCAGTGTTCTGGTTGCGCCCAACGTGACTTTAGAAACGGCCTTGAGCTATTCTGAAGTGATGTCGACCCCTGAAGGCATGACGCAAAATGTGCTGGGTTTCATGGAGTCGGTGCGAGACAAACTCAATGCAGGCACCAAATTGTCTTCTGGCGACATGGACAACATTCAATCGGTGTTGAAGCAAGTCACTCGGGCTCAGGTAAAAACCGGGCTTTTGCAAAATCAACTGGATGCAGCCACCGAAGCTGCAGACGTGCAAAAAAACAATGTTGAAGTACAACGCAGCAATTTGCTGGACACTGATTTGGCCACCGCAACTGCAGGCTTGGTGAAGTCCAACGCGCTATTGCAAGCCGCTCAGTCGATCATGACCAAGCTGGATGCCAATTCGCTTTTCCAAAAGTTGTGATGGGCGTGTTGGCCCGTGTTCAAGCTTGATGACTGCATTGGATATCAAACTTGTAATGCTGGTCACTTTTTTTGATGCTACTATTTTTTGACTCGCTTTTAACCTCACGGCGCAGACCGTTGAATTGATATGAACATTGGTATTGGTTGGATCATTGCCCTAGGGTCTTGTATTTTTGGCTTCATTTGGCTGGGTGGCCACTATGAGCAATTGTGGGTTCCGCAAGAATATTTGATTATTTTTGGAGCTGCGGTAGGCACCTTGGTGGCCTCCAACAAATGGCGCAATTTGAAAAGTTTGACGCGCGCCTTCTTCCGAATTTTTCTGCCTTCGCACAGCGACAAAGAAGCCAACTTAGGCCTTCTGTGTCTCATGTTTGAACTGTTGCAAAGAATCAAGCGCGACGGCGCTTTGTCCATTGAAGCAGATATTTCCGACCCCAAACAAAGTGAGCTTTTTGCCAAATACCCCACCGTTCTTAAAAGTCCTCGCCTGATTGAATTCATTACCGACTATTTCCGAATGATGATGGACGGCACCGTAACCCTAGGACAACTCGAGTCTGTGATGGCCCAAGAAATTGAAGTGATGAACCAAGAAGCACTGGAGCCGTCAGAATCTATTTCTACGCTTGCCGACAGCATGCCCGCCTTTGGCATTGTGGCGGCCATTATTGGTGTGGTTCATGCCTTGACCTCCATTAAAACAGGCATTGGTCCTGGCGAAATTGGTGATCTAATTTCAGAAGCTTTGGTGGGCACATTGTTAGGTGTGTTTTCTGCCTACGCCATGATGCTCCCCATCAGTCGGTCCATGGAGCAATTGGCTTCTGCAGACGTGAAGCCTTTTGAAGCCGTGAAAGAAATTTTGATTGCCAACTACAGCAACTTTTCGCCCATGATTGCGGTGGAATATGGTCGCAAGGTGATGTTCACCGACCAGCGCCCCACCATGACCGAATTGGCTGAAGGTGTGATGGCCACGTCGGGCAACAAGTTGACAGGCTAATTCAATGGCTTCGGATACTGTCAATCAAGCCATCGGTGCGGCCAACGCGGAGGGTCTGCCCAATGGTTCAAACAGCGACTCACAAAACGCGTCAACACCAGAGACGCCGCCCCTGCCCTTAAAGCCAGGGCCAGGTACAAAAACCAAATCAATTATTTCCAGACGCGTCTTCCGGAAAAAAACAAAAAAACACACCAATCATGGCTCGTGGAAATTGGTTTATGCCGACTTCGTCACTGTGCTCATGGCTTTTTTCATTGTGGTGTGGGTTATGTTGTTTGACAACATTTCAAAACGTGAGCGCATCGACACCTCTTGCATTGAGCCTGTTGCCAATGAATTGAAAGCGCTGATTCAAGGCGACGCGGGGCTTCAAACTGGCAAGATGCCGTTTGACATTGACTACTCCTCAGATGGTTTGCGCATTACATTGAAAGATGCAGGCGAACCTTTGTTCCAAAGAGGCGGCACCACCTTGTCTGACTTTGCCAAAAAACAATTTCAAAAAATTGCATCTGTTGCCAACAAGTGCCCTACGCACAAATTAAAAATTGAAGGCTATACCGACGCAGAACCTTACGCAGGCGGCGCCAATGGCTATAGCAATTGGGAACTCTCTGCTGAACGCGCCAACTCTGCAAGGCGCGAACTGATTGCCGAAAAAGTACCCATCGATCGCATTGCCCAGGTCATTGGTTATGGCGACAGCGTGCCTTCTATGGCACAAGACCCGACCAATCCACTGAATCGCAGAATTTCAATCACCATCATTCCGCCCAAAATTAAGGGTGAGGTCAAAATGGGTGGCATGTCGCCCATTTAATCGAGGCATGCCTTTTTGCAGCGCTACATGGCCCGAAACAGTGGCGCGGCAGATCGGCTAACTTGCAGTTTTTCTGACCGCTCTTTGATGATGACTTCCTGACGGCCACGTTCGTCGCGCACCACCCCTTCAATGGCATTCAAATTGACCAAGGTGCTGCGGTGAATTTGCAAAAAAATGGAAGGGTTCAACTCTTCCACCAATTCACGAATGGGTTTGCGAATTAGAAACTCTCGCTTGGCCGTTTGCACGCGTGTGTATTTGTCATCGCTCATGCAATACAGAATTTGGTCGACCGGTATTAACTGAATGGATTGACCCACACCTGCTTGAAGCCACGACAAATATTGCGCTGGTTTGCCCGTGATCTGTGCCGCCAACATGTGCAGTGATTTTTGAACCGAGTGATCTGAAATGGCTGGATTGGTAGGACCCTCTTGAAAAGAGCTCTGGTCGATGACAGTGTCTTGAGCATCTTGCATTCTTTGGACCAAGCGCAACTTCAATCTTTCAACGGTTCTTTGCAGCCTTTCAATTTCGGCGGGCTTCAACACATAGTCCACCACACCTTGCTCAAATGCCTCAATGGCATATTGGTCATAGGCCGTAATAAAGACCATTTCGGGCAGCAAGGCTTCTTCACCCAAGTCGAGTTGTGCAATCTCTTTGGCAGCTTCAACCCCCGTTAGACCTGGCATTCTGATGTCTAAAAAAACCACATCGGGTTGATGGTCCTTCACGGCTTGAACCGCTTCCAATCCATTTTTGGCTTCGGCCACAATCTCCAGTTCTGGCCACACTTGCTGCAACCTAGCGCGAAGTTGATCGCGCATCAGCCGCTCATCGTCTGCAATGACAGCCCTGGGTGTTTTGACTGGCAAACTGTTCATAAACAACAGGCTTAGACGCTTTGCGCCGCATCCAAGGGCGCGGCTTTGTATGGGACCGAAATTTGCGCCAAGGTGCCCGAGCCTTCAAAGGCTTCTAAGGCCCTGATGCTGAAGCTGGCTTGATCGCCATAGATGAGGCTCAATCTGTCTTTGATGTTTTTCAAACCAAAGCCGGTCGATTTTTCGGAGGGGCCAGTTGCGTCGGCGGGAAAATAACCCACGCCCGAGTCTTTGACAGTGATTAACAATTTGCCATGCGACACTTCTGCGCGCAGCACCAACTTACCGCCTTCGGCCTTGGGTTCTAAGCCGTGCTTGAAAGAATTTTCAACCAAGCTGAGCACCATCATGCTGGGCATTTCGGCGGACTTTAAACCTTCAGGAATGTCCCACACAATATCCAAGCGATCTTCCATGCGCATTTTTTGAATGTCCAAGTAAGGCCGAATGATGGCCAACTCTTGACCCAAATAAGCCACTGTATTGGCAGTGGTCTCGCGCATTGCGGGCAGCGTAGCGCGCAGCAATGCAATCAAACTTTTTTGCATCAAACTGGCGCGTGCAGGATCGGTTTCAATCAGGTGATCGATCGAGGCCAATGTGTTGAACAAGAAATGCGGCTCAACTTGCGCTTGCATGGCGGCCATGCGTGCCTCGACCAATTGGCGCTTGAGTTGTTCAGCTTCGGCCAAGTAGGTGGCGGCAGTGGCTTTTTCTTCGGCTTGAATTTGTTGCTTGAAACTGGCCTTGATCACAATCGAAGTCAAAACCATCAAAACGGCAAGTCCATCCAAATTGATCATGCCAAAGGCGATTAGCAGTACAAAAGATATGCCAGCAAACAGTGCCCAGCTGATGCTGACCAACCATTTGGCATAGACATGGACGATGCCTTTGAATTCGCGCCACAAGGCAGCAAATGTTGAAGGAGGGGTTGTATTGGGAGTGGTCATAAGGCCTCGCTGTTTGGAATGGGCCTAATGTAAAAACTTAATTTGTCCATTGCACGCGGTTTGCGACGAATGGTGAAAAGGGCGTGCTGAATTGAAAAAAACGCAAGCTGAACGGCGCACACCAAGTGGCGCATTCAAGCGCCGCTGCGCTTGCCCTTGGTGAGGTCCACGCCTAACTGCTTGAGTTTGCGGTAAAGGTGTGTTCGCTCAAGCCCTGTTTTGTCGGCCACGCGCGTCATAGAGCCGCCTTCGTTGGTGAGGTGAAACTCGAAGTAGGCTTTTTCAAACGCATCGCGGGCATCGCGCAAGGGCAAGTCAAGGTCAAATGTTTGAGACACCTGGGGCGGTGCTTCGACACCAACCGCCACATTGGCTTGGACAACCGCAGCATGACCCGGCGCCGCTTGAGCAGCTTGGTAAGCTGCAGCGGCCTGCCGAACTTGTTCACGCGCCAAACCTTGCTCAACGGTTTTGAGCAGTTTTTGCAAGGTGATGGGTTTTTCTAAAAAGGCCTGCGCGCCAATTCGAATGGCGTCGACCGCAGTATCGATGGTGGCATGGCCACTCATCATGATGACGGGCATATTGAGCAAGCCACCTGTGGACCATTCTTTGAGCAAGGTGACGCCATCGGTGTCTGGCATCCAAATGTCTAGCAACACCAAGTCGGGGCGCATGCGCTGACGAGCCTCGCGTGCCTGCGCAGCGTTTTCGGCCAGTTCAACCGTATGACCTTCGTCGTTTAGGATTTCCGACAGCAAATCGCGAATTCCCAACTCGTCATCCACCACCAATATATTTGCCATGTTGCGCTTGCTTGCCTCTAATTTGCTGCTTGATTGTCGCTTAATTGGGACTTATTTTTCTCACAAGAAGCTGACACTGATCTTAGCTTTGCGCTAGCTTCTCGACACTGAATGATAACGACACTTGGGCCCCTTTGACCACCCCATCTTCAAGCAGGTTGGCAATGTCCAAACGGGCGCCATGTTCGTCGGCAATTTTCTTCACCACGGCCAAGCCCAAACCGGTACCTTTGGCCTTGGTGGTGACGTAGGGCTCGAACGCCCTTTGCAGGATATTGGCAGCAAACCCTGGCCCTTCGTCGGTGACGGTCAATTTAACCCTTTTGCGTGCCGGGCTCCAGCGCGTGGTGAGGGTCACCTTGGCATGTGCCTCGCTGGCGTCTTGGGCATTCTGAATGAGGTTGTGAACCACTTGGCGCAATTGCTGGGCATCGCCTTCAATCATGGGCAATGTCGGATCCAAATCGGTCATAACCTGGGCACGCGTGGCTGTTTCGGTGGGCTCTTGCGCATAGAGCACCATCACGTCTTGAATGAGGCCATTCAAGTCCAAGGGGTTGAGTTCGGCCGAGGGCAGTCGGGCGTAATCCCTGAACTCGTTCACCAACCGCTTCATGGCGTCCACCTGGTCCACAATGGTTTTGACCGATTTGGACAAGACCGTTTGGTCGGATTCGGCCAATTTGCCGTCGAGTTTGCGCTCCAGCCTTTCTGCTGAAAGCTGAATAGGCGTTAGCGGATTTTTAATTTCATGGGCCAATCTGCGGGCTACTTCGCCCCAGGCCTGCGAGCGCTGGGCCGAGACAATTTCTGAAATGTCGTCAAACACCAATAGCCGCATACCGTCCGGCAGGATGGCCCCACGCGCCACCAAGGTGACGGAAGTGGCCTCTAAACCTTGGCCAGACGCATGAATTTCAAAAGACTTTTGCCAGTGGTCCAGCTCGTGACGGTCTTTGTCCGAACTTAACAATTCAAACTGCTCTTGCACCCCGACCGCAAAATTTTGCAAATTGGGCAGGCTGATGAAGGACGCTTTTTCGTGCGCGGCCAATGGCACTTTCAAAATTCGGGTGGCACCAGGATTGGAAGACTGAATCACGCCCTGCGCATTCAGCACAATCACACCTGCGGTGAGGTTGTCCAAAATGGTCTGTAAATTGCCGCGTGCTGCATCCAATTGGTTCAAGCTGCGCTCAACGGCGTTTCTGGCGTCAGACAACTGCTGCGTCATCTGGGCAAAAGAGCGGGTTAGGCCACCCAACTCGTCTTTGCCCTGCAGGGTGTATTTGGGCGACAAATCGCCAGCAGCCACTTGTCGCATGCCCAGCGCCAGCAGCAACAAAGGCCGCGCCAACTGGTTGCCCAGCAACATGGCAATCAAGACCGCCGCCAACACGGCCATGATGAGGCTCAAGGTGAGCGTGCCGATGTACATTTTGCGCAGGCCTTCTCTGGCCAAGGCTCGCTCTTGGTACTCGCGGTTGGCCGACTGCACGTCCAACGCGTTGGCCACCAATGTGGCAGGCAATTCCTGTGAAATTTGCAAAACCCAAGGGTCGTCCTTCAGGTTAAAACTGTTCTGTGGCACCAAGGTCAGCACCTTGATGCGGCCATTTGAAATGCCCGTGTTTTCGTCCAAGCCTTCCACAATTTCCAGGCTGAGTTTGCTGCGAACTTGTTTGAGTTGCGCAGAAGTGGGGCGTTCAGGGCGAACGGCAAATCGCGATGGGCCCGCACTGGCAATCAACCTGCCATCGAGGGCCCACAAAACTGCTTCGCTGGCATCCATTTGAGTCCGAACACGGTCTAGGGCAATGGCGGCACTGGCCTCTTGAACGTCGACCAATTGTTGTGCGGCCACACGCGATTGCTTGGCCAGGTCGCCAGTGAGTGTGTCCAAGGTGACGCGGCCCAGGTTCAGTCCGGCCACCAAGGCGCCCTCGACCTTGACATCAAACCAGCTTTCGATGGAACGCGACACGAATTGGTAAGAGACCACATAAATCAGGACACCTGGCACCAAACCAACCAGCGCAAAAATAGCCGCCAGTTTGACCAGCAAGCGTGAGCCAAACTGCCCTTGCCTTAAGCGAATCATTAGGCGAGACGCGCCCCAAACGAGCCCCACCAACAACAAGCCGGCCACCACCATGTTGACCGTGTAGAGGCGGTCATAGTTGCGATCGTACAAAGCCCTGTTGCCCGTGGCTTGCGTGAGCAACACCAACAAGACCAAACCCAACACCAACATCAGGGTGACGCCGACACCGATCATCCAACGCACGGTTCGAGACGGTTGAGCACCCGTCGCAATTCGTTCTGTTTTGTTTCGGTTCATGGAATCAGTCTTCAAAGCCGCAAGCTGTTAACGGCCCATGTCTGAAGTGAAGCGGATGGTTTTTTGGGTGGCCAAATTCCATTCGGCATTGCTACCCGCAGTCATTTGGAAGGGTCTGGCCAATTGCGAAACATCGAGTCGAAACTTGAAAATCAAGGTGAATTTGTTATCGCCGTCGAGTTCTGTCAAATCGGCCAATTTCCAATTGACGGTTCGGCGAATGGCCGAGAGGGCTTCCGGTAAGGTCTGAAAACTTTGCGACAAACTGCTGGCCAAACCCACCGAGCCGATGGGTTCACGCGACACGTTTAAACGCCACATGCGGGTGAGGGGTTGGTAGGCCAGCCGGTAATGGCGCGCAACGGTGCTGATTTTTTTGTCATACCAGTACCAGCGATCGCGGGTAATCTCGGCCTCGGTAACAAAGTAGAGCGGCATGCCCTTTTGCAAGGCGTCCTCCACCACGGCACTAAGGTCCAAACGCAAGCTGCTTTGCAGCAGCAAGGCGCCCTCAGACTTTTCTAAGCGAAGCTCTGTCACTTCAACGCCAGGCACGTTGGGCGTTTGGGCATGGGCCTGGCTGATTAAGCCAGTTGCAAGGAACAAGAAAATGGCCATGCAAATGAACACGCCAAGCCAGCGCGCACGAAGCCCAGAGCTTGTGCGCCAAGTTCCATTCAACTCACATTGAACGCTTTTCCAGCAGTGCGTAATAAAAACCGTCATGTTCACCCATCTGATTGTCGCGGAGACTGGGATCAGAAACGACATTTGAGGGGGTTAAATGCCCCGGAGAAGGCAAGATCAGGGCATCAGTGTTGTGTTGAACAAACGTTTGAATTTGGCTTTCGCCCTCTGCCTTGAAGATGGAGCAGGTGCAATACAACAAGCGCCCGCCCGGCTTGACCAGCGGCCAAAGGGCTTTCAAGAGTTGGCTTTGAATGGCGGCCAACTGCGGCACATCGGACTCGCGGCGCAGCCAACGCACATCGGGATGTCTGCGGCCAATGCCTGAAGCTGTGCAAGGCGCGTCTAACAAAATACCATCAAAGGCTTGACCGTCCCACCAGGTGTCGGGCTTGGCAGCGTCTGCGGCCAGCACCTGAGCTTTGACCTGAAGCCGGTCCAAATTGTCCTGAATTCTTTCGCAGCGTTGTGGATCGACATCCAGCGCCAAGACCTGGGCTTGCGGTGCATATTCCAACAAGTGGCCTGTTTTGCCCCCGGGTGCAGCACAGGCATCCAACAGTCTCAATGGCTGGGCGTTGCTTTGCAGACCCTTGAGCAACAAGGGGGCCGCCAATTGGGCCGCGGCATCTTGAACCGACGCATGGCCTTGATCAAAGCCTGGCAACAGATGGACGGGGACTGCCTTGACCAATTGGACACCCATCTGACCGACCGCTTTGGCTTGAATGCCCTGCGCATCCAATGCCGCCAAATAAGCTGCAACGGAATGATGCTGCAAATTGACCCGCAAGCTCATGGGCGCCGCACCTTGCGCGGCTTGCAACATAGCCTGCCAATCTTGCGGATGATCGTTCTTCAAAAGCTTGACCCACCATGCCGGGTGGTTCCACTGCGCCGTGACATCGGTTTCTGTTT
>CALPYQ020000016.1 GCA_943327965.2 Singulisphaera sp. GP187 | reverse complement strand
GCGGTTGTCACGCCTGACCTCAAAGTTCGGGGCATTCAAGGCTTGCGCATCATCGACGCATCGGTCATGCCCAACATCATTTGTGGGAACACACACGCAACTTCGGTGGTCATTGGCGACAAGGGCGCCGATTTGGTCCTTGGCAATGGTTTGCTAGAACCTCTTGAAGATTGAGCCCCCATGATCGACGTTCAGGCCTTGCCCGAAAAAATCAACCATTGGCTTGCGCGGCAACACGATGGGCTTTACAAAGTCTCATCACTGCAAAGCGCCAACGGGGGTTACTCCAACATCACGATACTGGGTGAATTGACGCACGCGCATACGCGCGAAACGTCTGGCATTGTGCTTCGAATTCAACCCGAAGGCGCAGCGGTTTTTCCTGATTGTGATGTGCGTGCGCAGTACCAGACCATGCAACTCTTGAAACAAGCTGGCTTGCCTGTGCCAGGGCTCATGGGTTTAGAAATGGACCCCAGTGTAGTGGGCGCGCCATTTTTCATCATGACGCGCATCGATGGTCAAGTACCCAATGAGAACCCGCTCTATCACTTAGAAGGTTGGTTTCATGATTTACAGCCGGCTGAACTCAAACAGTGCTGGTTTTCTGGCATTGATGGACTGGCGCAATTGGCCAAATTGGATTGGCAAGCGGCGGGTTTTAATTTCCTATTGCCTGCAAAAGGGCAAACCGCTTTAGAGCAACAAATTCACGACTACACAAACATGCTGCGCTGGAGTGAGCAGCTTTCAGGCAAACACTATGCCTTGTTAGATCGGTGTTTAAATTGGCTGCTTGCCAACCAACCCGCCTCGAAATTGCTCAGCTTAAGTTGGGGTGATGCCAAGCTGGGCAACTGCGTCTTTCAAAATGGCCAACTGACTGGCATGCTCGACTGGGAACGCCCTGCATTGTCTAACCCTGTCGACGATCTGTCGTGGTGGTTGATGCTAGACCAATCGCTTTGCACTGGTTATGGCGTGCCCCGTTTGACGCATCTGCCCAGCCGCGAAGAAACAATTGCGCATTGGGAAAAAGCCAGTGGTTTCAGCGCCCAGGACTTGCCCTACTACGATGTTTTTTCTGCTTGGCGCTTTGCCATCATCATGACGCGCATTGGCCATATTTTTACGGAACGTGGCTGGGTACCCGCAGAAGCCGAAATGGACCTTCGCAATGGCGGCAGCCGCTTGGTCGAACTGCTAGCCGAACGCCTGAAATTTTAAGGACAAGTTCATGAGCAACACCATTGGCCCCTTGGTTCATGCCGATGAATATTTCAATCACCAAGTGGTCGAGACTCACGCCAGTGTGCTGCAAAGCGATTTGAACTGGACCGAAAAAGTGTGTGGCATGGTGGCCAAACGCGATGGCAGTTTGTCCATCGGTTTTGGATTTGGCAAGTATGTCAATCGCAATGTGGTGGATGCTTATGGCGGTGTTTCTAAGGGCATTGAACAGTGGACCGTCCGCGCAAGCCGTTCACTTGACAGCGATCCCAATGGCATCGATGTTGGACCGCTTCGCTATGAGGTCATTCAACCACTGCAAACCATCAAGGTCAGTTTAAGCGCCAACGCCCACCAGCCCATTGCATTTGAATTGATCCTAGAAGGTGTCTTGCCATGCGTCACCGAGGAGCGTGAAGACCGCAGAACACTCACAGGCTATCGGCACAGTGCCAATCAAATTCGTTATCACCAAATAGGCGTGGCCAGTGGCTGGATTGAACTAGAGGGCCAGCGTCATGAAGTCACACCCCAAGAATGGGTCATGACGCGCGATCACTCGTGGGGCCTGCGTCCAGGAGTGGGTGTGCCGGTAAGTGGCTTACAACCCGACCCTGTGGATGCGGCAGCCCCTGAAATTTTGGCCATTTGGTCACCCTTGCTGTTTCAAAAACCAGACCTGAGTCACTATGGTTTGCATCTGTACTATTTGCTGTATGCGGGCGAGGGATGGCGCCATGAAAAACTTCAAGGCGGTTTTGAATGGGCCGATGCGCAGCGAGAAGGCCTGAAAGGCTTCTCGCCTCAATTGCAATTCGACCCTCGTAATTCTCGTTTAAAAGGCGGCCACCTCAACATCACAACGGCTCGGGGTGAACAGCGCCAATTGGAAGTCAAACTCTTAGGCGATACGGGTTTCCATTTGGGCGCGGGTTTGTACCATGGGCTAGATGGGCACTATCACGGCGAATGGCGTGGCAAACTCATGGTTGAGGGCGAGTATTGCGCCGATTGTTCAAGCCCCGAAGCAGTGGCTCGCATGAACCAGTTCAGAGACGCGCTCATTGAAGTGTTTGATCCCGTAACAGGCGCCACCGGCTGGGGCAATTGCCAAACTTGGATTCAAGGCCATTGGCCCGAGTTTGGTCTTCAGCGCATACCCACACAATCCTGATTGAAAGATTTTTTTGAAAACTTCTGCCTACGGAATTCGCAGCCATTACACCTTGGTGGTGCTGCTGTTTGTCTACACCATGAGTTTCATCGATCGGCAGATCATGGGCATCTTGATTCAGCCCATCAAAGATGAATTTCAAGTGTCTGACACCGCCATGGGCTTGCTGAGCGGTCTCACTTTTGCCTTGTTTTACAGCGCATTGGCCATTCCCTTCGGCCGCTACGCCGATCGCGCCAATCGTCGAAATTTTGTGGCTTATTGCTGCGCCGCATGGAGCGCCATGACAGCACTTTGCGGCATGGCCACAGGCTATTGGAGCCTGGCTTTAGCGCGTGTTGGTGTGGCTGTCGGAGAAGCCGGCGGCACAGCGCCCTCTTTGTCCATGATTGCCGATCACTACCCGCCTGAACGCCGCGGCCGTGCCATGGGCGTTTACTGGTTAGGCCCCCAACTGGGCATTCTTTTCGGGCTCACCTTGGGTGGCTGGATTGCACAACACCATGGTTGGCGCGCTGCCTTTATTTGGATGGCCATCCCTGGCCTTTTGGCAGCCGTCATGTTGCGTTATACCTGTATTGAACCCGAACGCGGCATTTGGGATGGCGAGGTCGCCAAGCCGCCCGCTGAAAATGAATCATTGACCGATATTTTCAAAAGTTTATGGGCTTCCAAAGTCTTTATGCGCATTGCGTTGGCGGGCCTGTTAATGGGCTTCACGGGCTATGGCATTGGCATTTGGACGCCCGCATTTTTAGTTCGCTCCCATGGCATGACACTTCAAGGTGCTGGCGCTGTCATGGGTTTGTTGGGCGGAACTGCTGCCGCCTGTGGTGCGGTTCTGAGTGGCTGGCTGTGCGATACGCTGGCCAAGCGGGACGCACGCTGGCGAATTGGCGTTCCGCTTTTAGGCTGTTTGCTTTCTTTGCCAACTGGTCTCGCCTTTTACTTATTGCCCGCTGGTGACACTTGGCAATTGGGCAGCTTCGTCATACCGCACGCTGTCGGTGCTTATTTGCTGTTTGGTGTAACGGCTGTTTGGTGGACCGCCCCAGTCTATGCAGTTTTGTCTGAACTCATACCACCCCATCGCAGAGCGACAGCATTGTCTATTTTCAGCTTGGGCTTGACCATGGTGGGGGGTGGCTTGGGGCCTCTTTTGGTGGGCATGCTGAGCGATCAACTGACCAGCCAATTGGGGGCTGAAGCGCTCAGGATTTCATTGGCCATTACCACGGGCACCTGCTTTACCTTGGGCATTTTGACGTTTGCATGGGCCATGAAGGCTTATCACGCTGAACAAAAAATCGCCAAGGGATAAATACAGGACCATCGTCTGAGCGGACGATGCACTGCAGACTGGCGCCTGCACAATGACTGCTCCATTTTCTAGGATTTGCAGCATGCCTCAAACCCAACCCCTCCAAGCAGCGCATGGTTGGCGCAGTCACTACACCTTAGGCCTGCTCTTGTTTGTCTACACCATGAGCTTCATTGATCGCCAGATCATGAGCATTCTCATGGAGCCAATCAAACAAGAATTTCAGGTGTCCGACACGGCCATGGGATTTTTGAGTGGGCTGGCATTCGCCTTGTTTTACAGCGCATTGGCTGTGCCCTTTGGGCGCTATGCCGATCGCACCAATCGGCGTAATTTTGTGGCCTATTGCTGCGCTGCATGGAGTGCCATGACAGCGGTTTGCGGCTTGGCCGTTGGCTTTTGGAGTTTGGCTTTTGCGCGCATTGGCGTGGCAGTGGGAGAAGCTGGCGGCGGGCCACCTTCCATCTCCATGATTGCAGACCACTATCCGCCTCAACAACGGGGTCGGGCCATGAGTGTGTATTTGTTAGGCCCCCAAATTGGTATTTTGTTGGGCCTCACCACTGGTGGCTGGATTGCCCAGCACTATGGCTGGCGAGCCGCATTTATCTGGATGGCATTGCCCGGTTTGGTGGCGGCTTTGATGCTGCGGGTTTCCGGGGTCGAACCCCAACGCGGCCAATGGCAATCTAGCGACAACCCCTACACCGAAGCGCCGCCCGAACCCCTCTCTAAATTGGTTCGAGACCTGTGGGCCTCCCCTGCCTTTACGCGCATTACCTTGGCCTCTATTTTGATGGGTTTTACAGGCTACGGCATTGGCATTTGGACACCTGCATTTTTGGTTCGCTCGCATGGCATGAGCCTGCAAGGTGCAGGTGTTGTCATGGGCTTGCTAGGTGGCTTTGCGGCTGCCTTAGGTTCCTTGTTCAGCGGCTGGTTGTGCGACAAATTGTCAAAGCGTGACATTCGCTGGCGCTTAGGTGTCCCTATGTTGGGTTGTTTCTTGGCCATGCCCTTAGGCGTTGCCTTTTTTGCGCTGCCTGCCGGCACCGGTTGGCAAATGGGCGGCATGAACGTGCCCCATGCCATTGGCTTTTATGTGTTGTTTGGCTTCACAGCTGTGTGGTGGGCTGCGCCTGTCTACGCTTCCTTGGCTGGTTTGATTGCACCGCATCGCAGATCGTCTGGCTTGGCACTGTTCAACTTGGGTTTGATTTTGTGTGGCGCTGGCTTAGGGCCACTCATCATTGGCGCTGTCAGTGACTCTCTCATTCCTTGGTTCGGCAATGAGGCCTTGCGTTGGTCCTTGGCGGCCAGCACAGGTATTTGTTTTTTAGGGGGCGCCTTGCTGTTTGTCACCGCTATGAAACCCTATGCCGTCGAACAACCCTTGGCTGAAATTCGTGATCGTTGAATGAGTTCTGAACGCACGTCCTTTGCAAAATCATCCAACTACACGCTGGCCATTCTGACCTTGCTGTCAGCCTTGGCCTTCATGGACCGCCAAGTTCTGTCTGTCGTCATTCAACCCGTCAAGCTTGAATTCAACTTAAGCGATTTGCAAATTGGTTTAGTAACAGGTCTCGGGTTTGCACTGACCTTTGGTCTATTGGGTGTGCCCATGGGCAAGCTGGCCGATCGACGCAATCGCAGAAGTTTGATTGCCTATGCTCGAGGTCTAGGTGGCTTACTGGGTTTGATGGGCAGCCTGTCAGTTGGCTTTTTTTCCTTGATGTTCACCCGGTCGGGCGGTGCCATCAGTGACGCTGGCGGAACGCCAGCATCGATGTCGATGTTGGCCGATCTTTATCCTGCAGAGAACCGATCGCGCGCCATGAGCGTGCTCAGTGCAGGCGCCAGTTTGGGCGCTTTGATGGCTTTGGTCGTGGGCTCTTGGTTGGCGCAACACCATGGCTGGCGCATGACCATTGCCTTCATTGGGGTTGCCACTTTGTTGGTGTCTTTGCTGCTGCGCTATACCGTGTCGGAACCAGCGCGAATTCACACACCCTTGCACAGCGACTCAGAAGGCCAATTGCAACAGCGCGGGGCTGTGGCTGCTATCTGGGCAGAGCCATTCACACGTTGGTCAATTTTGGGGGCTGCTTTTGCGCTCCTGTCTGGCTACTCGTTTGGCACTTGGAACTTTGCCTTGATGATTCGCCATCACGACCTCAGCTTGCAGCAAGCAGGATGGATCTCTGGGGCCTCTGCCTGCATGTCTTTGTTGGGCGGCTTGGCCTCTGGTGCTCTGACGGACAAATTGGCCAAACGCGACAATCGCTGGCAGTTGGGCGTGCCCGTCTTGGGCCTGGCATTGGCCTATGTGTGCGGCGTCACTTACCTCTTGATGCCCTCAGGTGCTATTGCCCACGCCATGCTGTCGGTCATGGTTTTTTCTTTCTTCCTGCCTTGGTGGGCGGCCCCCACTTATGCGGCCATCAGTTTGGTTGTGCCCAGCCAGCGAAGGGCCACCGCCAATGCCATGATGCTATTGGCTGGTGCGGTGGTTGGCAACGGTTTGGGTGCTATTTTGACGGGCTTGTTCAGCGATTTATTGGCACGATATTTTGGCAATGACGGCTTGCGCATGGCGCTGTTGGGCATGGTCTGTATGTTGTTGCCAGCCGTGGCTGCTTTTTGGTTGGCGAAGAAGGCTTATCCATCCGCGCTCGAACGTGCCAACCTCAACGCCTCACGTTGAAATTTTCCGACAAGCCACTCACGCCATCGACACGCCATGACTGAAACACTTGCTTCTGCCAATCCCTCTTGGAAAATGATTTACTTGGCCAAGCGCAATCCGCAATTGGCCGCCACAGAATTTGAGCAGGCCTGGCGTGAACATTCTGCGCTAGGCAAACAATGCCGCAATGTTCAAGACAAAGTTTTGGGTGTAGCGCAATGCACCAGTGTGCTTTCAATGGGAATTGCCAACACTTTGAGTGGCATCCATACCCAGGCAGATGGTGTGAACTTGCTGCAAATTCGTGACTTGCAGGTGGCCTCTGACATTTGGCATGACCCCGAAACACAGGCCATCATGAAGCCAGATGAATTGCGCGTGTTCGATCGGTATGTCCGCGAATTCACCTTGGTTGCCCAAGAGGATGTCTTGGTGAATGTGCCGTCAGGTCAGTCTGTGTTGGTGGGATTTATCTCTGAGCTACCCACAGATGCGACAACAAATTTTCGGATGGCTTTGGCGGATTTTTCCAATTGGAACTTTGGTCAGCGCTTGGTTATCAACAAGGTGCAAGCAGACCGGCCTGCTGGTTACAACTACGATGCCATTGTGGAGTGGTGGTTTGAAGACACACACCAAATGCTTCAGCGCTTAAACCAAGAAGCTGTTCAATTGCAATTGCAAAATGCCATGGGGCATTTGTGCAATTTAAATCAGTCCGTCTTCATGGCCACGCAGGTGACGCATCGTCGCCCCTGAGCGAATAGCAGCGATCGCTTCAGACCATCAGGCCCGCGCACGAGCCAAATCGTCTTGAATGGTTCGGGCGCAACGAACAAACAAAAGTACCGCAGGAATGTTCATCAGCAACACGCACACCATGGCCCAGCGCACTGACTCAGCGCCATAGGCTGCGGCAAATTGGTCACTCAAAATGCCTGCCAAGGCTGGCCCAACACCCACACCAATTAAGTTGAGCAAGACCACCAAGGTTGACATGGAAGTGCCGCGCATCCGAACCTTCACCAAGCTTTGTGTCAAAGCATAGGTGGGGCCATTCAAGCCTGCCACCATTGAAGCAAACAAGGCCAAGGACACTGCAGCGCCAAGCACGGTAGGCAGCAATGAAACTGCCGTGCCACTGATAGCAATGACAGCAGCCGCAATGGCCATCATGCGAGGCTGATTGCGCATGTCTTTGGCGCCCTGACGATCTGCCAACCAACCGAACACAATGGTGCCAATGGCACCAAAGCCGCCCATACAAAGGCCTGTGAGCAAGCCCACGTTTTCTAGACTGAGGCCGTGAATTCTGACCAGCAAAGAACCAATCCAAGACATCATGGCGGAAGAAGATGCCGTGACCAAAACCGATGCGGCCATTAAATACACCAAGGACTTTTGACTGCGCATGAATGCGATTGTTTCAGACAAAGGTGGTGCGGGGTCTTTGGATTCTTGCAGGCCATCACTGGCGCCGCGCTTGGGCTCTTTGACCAACAGCAACAACAAAATGGTGAGCAAAACACCAGGCGCTGCAGCCACATAAAAAGCCGTACGCCAGCCTAACTGGCCTGCCACTATGGCGCCCACAATGAAGCCCGAGGCCATGCCCAATGGCACACCCACAAAAAAGATGGCAACAGCGCTGGCTCTGCGTTGCGTAGGATACAAATCGGAAATGATGGAGACCGAGCAGGGTTGGCCGCCTGCATCTGCCGCACCAATGCCAACGCGCGTCAGCACCAAGGCCATGAAGCTATTGGCCGAACCCGCAAACGCCACCAGCGCGCTCCAAATGGCCAGCAAAGCTGCCAACAAATTGCGCCGGTTACCCCGATCGGCCATCCAGCCAAAAGGAATGCCCGCCAAAGCAAATGCAGCGGCATAACTGAAGCCTGATAAGAACCCAAGCTGTGCATCGGTCAAGCTGAACTCTTGCTTCAAGGGTTCCATGATGACCACCATGAGGGCGCGGTCAAAAAACTGAACCATGGCAATCAGCGTCAACAAAATCAATACGATTCTTGCATTCCACGCCGAGGGCGCAGTTTGCCCATCAACTGAGTTGGCATCAGGCGTTTGGGGGGTCATGCGAATGGCCTCAATCTGAAATTGAAATTGAAAGGGTAAATGAGCTTAAGCCGTTTGCGTGTAGGGTACGGCACCCTTTGGCACATACATGCCCTCGCATTGGTCGATGTACTCTTGTTTGGTCGCGCGCGGGTTGTAAAACTGTTTGTACCAAACACGAACCTTCATGAAAGGACCGTCACTTGGAATGAACAATCCGTTCAAGCAAGGGCCTTTGTTGGTCCAAACTTCAAAGTCTTGGGCAAATGCCAAGCGACTGGACTCTTGATATTGACGGGCTGCAACCAAATCAGCTGTGGTCACCTGTTGATTGCCAAATGGCGACTTCACAATGAGCGAATGCCACACTTTGATGGAACCATCATCGATGGGCGTGTGCATGATGAGCAAGATGGTCTCGAACATGCCCGTCAGGTAAGAAATCAAAACACCAGGACCATGGTAGGTGGTGTCTGTATGCAAGACCGCACCCGAGCCATCTGCAGAGGTCAGTGTGCGGTGACCACCACATTGACGCTGAGTGACGGTGTGGCCCTTAAATTCAACTTCAAAACGATCAACCGTGGAGCCATGGATAGGACCCAGGTGACCATAGTCAGCAATGTTGTCAATGACCTCTTGGGGGTGTTGGTTCAATTGTCCCAAGTGGTCCCAATGACCTCTGACCCAAGACGTGTCGTCCCACTGGGGCAGGCTGGGGTGCGACCACTCGGGGTCACCGCCCTCAGGGTCGTGCCAAACAAAAATAGCGCCTAGGGTTTCCACCACGGTCCAGCTTTTAACGCAGGCCGCAGCAGGGATAGGACCTGAGTGGTAAGGAATGTCGTCGCATTTGCCATCGGGGCCAAAGCGCCAGGCGTGATAGGGGCAACGAATACCGTCGCCGTCGACGTTGCTGCCGCCGCCATCAATGACCACATACGATGTGTTGTTAGGCGCTGCCAAATGCGTTTTCATGTGGGGGCAATAGGCATCCAACAAAACCACCTTGCCTGTGGCTCTCCCTCGGTAAAGGGCAAAGTCTTTGCCAAAAAATCGAACTGCCAAAGGCTTGTGCGTGTTCAATTCTTCGGCTTCTGCAATCATGAACCAACCTCTAGGAAAGGTAAATTCACCAAGGCGGTAGTCTTTGGATGTGGCCATTTTGTCTCCCAACAGTCGCGTACTTTAGAAAGTTGACATCTTGGGGGATGGCGGCAGAGTTGGCATACCTTATTTGGACGATTTTCAAAGTTTCTGAATCTAACAACATTCCAGCCTTCTAGAGTCCCCCCTTACTGACTTAAAGCCCGTATGAAAAGAACCTTTAACTTGGCCGATCTGTTTGAGATCGTTGCCGAAGCTGTGCCAGATCGAATTGCCTTTATTTGTGGTGAAAAGCGCTTGAGCTTTCGCCAACTCGATCAACGCGCCAACCAAATTGCGACGGCCTTGCAAAGCCGGGGCGTGCAAAGGGGTGACAACGTTGGCATTGAACTTTTCAATTCTTCTGAATACCTAGAAGCCTTTTTGGCATGCTGCAAAATAGGCGCTGCGCCTGCCAACGTGAATTACCGTTATGTGGCGGATGAGCTTCAGTACTTGCTCGATTCACTTCAGCTCAAGGCCTTGTTCTACGATGCCAGTGTGGCGCATGAAGTTCAAAAAGTGGCCCCAAATCTCAGTCACTTAAAGCTCTGCATTCAAACAGGTGACACTCAAATTGGCGTGGAAGGTGCCTTGCACTATGACGCACTTTTGGCTTCTGGCGTGGTCAAGCACAGCGATCCAGGCCGCCACGACAATGACTTCTATCTGTTGTGCACAGGCGGCACAACGGGCCTTCCAAAAGGTGTCGTTTGGCCACACAAATCTTTGTTCATGAGCGCATTGGGCGGCGGCGGCATTTATTTCCAACGCCCACCCATCGAAAAACCGGAAGACTTGGGCCCCCTGGTTGCCAGCGCACCGCCCATGAGCTTTTTTGCCATTGCGCCCATGATGCATGGCGCGGCCATGTGGGGCACATTGATCAGCTTATTGGCAGGCCATGCGGTGGTGGTCAACGACCAACATCACTTCGATCCTGAACACATTCTGGACATCACAGCGCGCGACCAAGTCAACATCATTTCAATGGTGGGCGATGCCATGGCCCTGCCTTTGGTCAAAGCCCTTGAGGCGCACCCTGGTCGATGGAACTTGAGCCATTTGCGTGTGGCGGGCAATGGCGGCGCCTTGGTTTCAGCCCATGTGCAAGAACGTCTGAAAGCGGCTGTGCCTCACATTGCATTGTCAAACGGCATGGGCTCTTCTGAGACCGGTCTGATGGGCAGCGGTGAGAAACCCAAAAAAGGTGAAGGCTTCATGGTGTTGAAGCCTCGACCCGATTTAGCAGTCATCAGTGAAGACCTGCAACTATTGAGCACCCCTGGCGATACGGGCATTTTGGCGCGCAGTGGTTACACCCCTGTTGCTTATTTTGGCGATCCCAAAAAGAGCGCCGAGGTCTTTGTGAACATTCAAGATCGGCTTTGGGTGTTGAGCGGCGATCACGCGCGCATTGACGAAGACGGCAACATTGTCATTTTGGGCCGCGGTTCACAATGCATCAACACCGGTGGCGAGAAAGTTTTCCCTGAAGAAGTAGAAGAAGCTGCGCGCCGCTATGCCGCCGTGGCCGATGTGTTGGTCGTCGGCTTACCCGACGACCGTTGGGGCCAAAAAGTGGTTGCCGTGATTGAAGTCGCTAGCGACCAAAAATTTGATCGACAAGAATTTGATCGAATTTGCAGAGAAAAGCTATCAGGCTACAAAGTGCCGAAAGCTGTCTTCATCACTTCGCAAGTGAAACGCAGTCCAGCGGGCAAAGCAGACTACCGGTGGGCCGCAAGCTACGCGGCACAAACTACGCCACTAGAAAGCTAAAGACTTGGTTTTGATCAAACTCTGCAAATCAATCAAGTTGGGTTTTTGAGTCAGTTCAACGGCGCTTGCATCACTCACCAGCCAGACCAAACTGGCGGCAATGGCCTCGGGTGATGCAGCGCCATAACGCTTTGACAACTCTGCATCCAAGCCCAAAGTGGCTTGTGCCGCTTCTGTGTTAACAAAGCCAGGATTGACGCTAAAGGCCACAATGCCTTTGTGCCCCCACTCACGGTTGATACAACCTGCAAGCCTGCCCATACCGGCCTTTGACGCGCCATACGCAAAACCCCAGCCTCCTGCATTGGCCGCCATGGGTGGGTCGTATTGCCCAGCACCCGATCCCACGTTAATGATCTTGCCTCCCCCTTGGGCAATCATGTGATGCAATACTTTTTTAGCCAAGTGAAACGGCGCAACCACATTGCCCATCAAACTGCGTTGGAGTGCGTCATCGTCCAAGTCCATGAGCATGGCGTTGACTTCTCGGTCTTGGTACACCGCATTGTTAATTAGCACATCGATGCGGCCAAAACGCTGCATTGCCGCGTCAATGGCAGCGTCCATTGACGCAGCATCCATCAAGTCCATGCTTTGCGTCAACACTTCAGCGCCGCAGGCCTCGATCATCTGTGCGGTGTCCGCCAAACTGCCCCGCAACAGCTGACCATCTGCATATCGCAGTTGATGGCTTTGTGCTTGTTGATGGTGCAAGGTTCTGGCAGCAATGACGATACGCCACCCTGCTTTTGCAAAGGCAATGGCGGTGGCTGCACCAATGCCGCGACTGGCACCTGTCACAAAAACAACTGGCCGAG
>CALPYQ020000015.1 GCA_943327965.2 Singulisphaera sp. GP187 | reverse complement strand
GCGCGGACAGGCTCGATGTTGATGCGGTCCATAGCGGCAAAGTCGGTGGTGTAAAAGCGGGGGCTGATCAAGTCGTCGTGGACCGCTTTTTTGTTAGCGTCTTCAATGGTTTCGATGCTGCGGACGGCATTGGCGTTCATCGTGAGCTCCTGTTATTTTCTGAAATTTGAACGTTCTGTAGAGATGTCAAGCCTGCCTTTTGCAAACCTGCAAAAACAGCGGCGTTGCTAGGGCCAAAAGCTTCTAAATCAATTCTTTGTTGGGTGCTGGGGTCGAGCAAGGTCAAACGACCATCGGCACGGCCCAGCAATTGCATGGGTGCATCAGGGCCGATGTTTTGACGTTTACGTTCACGAACCAACGCACGCAAGGTGCTTCTTAAGAAGCCTTGTTCACCTTCAAATTGGGCAATCTCGGTTTGGCTCTGTGCATCTTTCACAATCACACTGCCTTGTGGACCATCGGCAAATACCAAATCACGTTGCCAGACGGTGGCAGCATCTGCTTGCTTGTCCGAAATACCTTGCCATCTTGCAAAGCCAATGGCCAACAAGATCAACAGCAGCATGCTGCCGATCAATTTGACGGCCAATGGCAGTGTTGGGTTGGGTACAGGCAAAGCCGTTTGGGAAGTCATGCCATTGCGCCTTGGGGTGCGTTGTTGTGGCTGTCATTGGCAGGCCTCAATGCTGAGACGCCTGTGACAACATTTTCAGCTTGGTGGTGTTCTTGCCATACTTTGAAAAGCAATTCACTGACTTGCTTGCCGTTAGGGATGCAACGCAAAGTCGGTTGGGGATGCTTCACATGCCAGGCTTTTTGATGGGGCCACAGATGAGCCCAGCCAATGCGGTCTTCGGAATAGAGTTCCAAAGCAATGTCTTGACAGCCATTCGCATATTCTTTGGCTGAAGCGCCTGCAATGCGGCGATAAGGTAAGTTGAAGGTAAGTGTCAACACAATACCAATGCGCATCACGACTCGCTTGTTGGTGAAGGTGTAGAGCGAACTCTTGCCAGCAAACCATGCGCAAGAGGTTAACAAAGCCAGGGCCAATGATGCCATTGAGAGACTCACCACGATTGGCACAATCAATTCTCGGCCGACAAGACCATCACCCCAGAGGTGCGTGAACTGAACGCCAACCATCAAGACAAAGTAAATGGCAATTTTTCGGACATGAAAGGCATGCACTGCCAACTGTTTCCAGTCAGGCGTGCCTTGCCATACGATGGTTTCACCGTCTGGCAATGTGGAAGGCAAGCCAGGCGCTGCTTCCCACTCATGTTCGTGTGTGGCGCTGACGGTTCTGGCTTTCACAGCAGGGGCTCCTGACGCTCAGGGGTTGCATACAAAGTGCCTGCACCAAAATACGCTGTGATCTTTTCTTCTTCCAACAAAGTAATTTGATCTGGCGATTTGGTTTGCGGCACATTGGCAAATTGGTGTGCCAACAAAGCATGTACATGAATGCCTTGCGGCTTGATCCTGGCAAAGTTCATGGGCAGCAAGACAGTTTTGTCAGAGCCTTCCAATTTCACTTCGATGTAACGGAAGACCATTTCCATGCGGTCGACCCAAAGCTCGACCACATGACCTGCCACATTGCGATCGGCACCCACAACGGCTAAGCCGCGAGGCTCCGTGTCTTGATGGGCTACCGCAAAATCGGGCGCTAGACGCAATGGCACAATTTTGGGCGCACCGTGCTCCATGTCAGGGACATCGGCACGCATCGCCCACGCACCAGGACCCACACCGGCCAACAAGGGGTCGCCTACGGGTTCAATCGGGGCGCCATTCCATTGGGTGGTGGGTTGTGCGCTGTATTGACCGTCTGGCCTGTTCAGGTCGGGTGACAAATATGTATGGCCATCCATGGTCTTGTACGCAACTGGGGAGGGCACGGGCGGCCAGCCTTCCTGCTTTGGACCGTTTTCACGGCCTGAATCCATGGGATAACCCTCGCGGTGGTTTTCACGCAAGAGGTAATAAATCAGGCCGGCGAAGAACGCCCAAAAGATATAAAGCACAATTTGTGCAACGTCGACATACTGAGTAATAGCGCCTGTTTCCATAAGACTGCTCCTTGTTAAATCAATGCAGATCAGTTTGGCAATTCAGCCAAACCAAATTTCAAAATAGGTTGAGAAGGTTCGCGCCGACTTTTCTTGAGCAAGGGCCCCAGAGCAATCAACACCACAAATAACAGATACATTTCCAAGTGATAGACAAAGCTGTAACCCGTGATGGGTGAGTTGAGTGCCTCACCTAAACGGCCTGACAAAGCCATCTCTGTGACCAAGTCGCGTACTGCGCCGCCCATGGCCATGGCTGCGCCAGTGGAGGTCGCTTGTACTGCGCCCCAAGTGCCCAGAATCAAACCGCTCATTCGGGTGTTTTGAAAAGACATGGCGGTGACCAGCATGCCCACTGAAAACAAACCAGAACCAAAACCAATCAAGACCACGCCAGTTCTGAACATGGCCACTGATTCGGTAGGCGCTGCAAAAATAACCAATGCAAATGCAGGCAATCCAATCAAGACGCCAAAACTGGCCAAGCGGCAGGCATGCCCGCCAGAAGCCAACCATTTTGCGGACAGTCCAAAAGCCACCAATGAGCCTATTGCGCCCAATGCTGTTAAGGAACTGGTGTTGCCCACATTAAGACCCAATATTTCAGCGCCATAGGGCTCCAAGACAATGTCTTGCATGCTGAAGGCAAAAGATCCTAGCCCCACGGTCCACAGGAATCTGCGCATTTGCGGAATGCCAATAAGTTCTTTCCAGCTTGTACTGAAGCCACCGGGTTTGCGGGCACCACGTTTGGCTTGACGTGATTCTTGCTTCCACATGGAGATGAGGTTGATCACAATGACCAGCACCGCAGAGCCTTGAATGACTTGAATCATTCGAAGGGGGGTGAAGTCTGCCAAGAACAAACCGTACATCACGCTGCTCAAAATCATGCCCAACAGCAACATGCAGTAAAGCAAAGCCACCACGCGCGGGCGCTTGTCTTCTTGGGCAACATCGTTGGCCAATGCCATGCCTGCCGTTTGGGTGACTTGCAGACCGGTACCAATCATGATGAAGGAAAGCCCTGCTCCCAGCTGCCCTAGCAACAAAGTTTCTGGTACTGCTTCAGCTAACAGCAGCAATGCAAATGGCATGACAGCTAAACCGCCAAACAACAATAAGCTGCCTGTCCACAAATAAGGAATGCGTCTTAATCCCAAGGCCGAAGGATGGGTATCACTGCGATAGCCAATGAGGGTCCGAAGCGGTGCAAAAACCATGGGGATGGCAACAGCCATGGCAACCCACCATGCGGGTACGTGCAGCTCAACGATCATGACCCGATTCAAGGTTCCCACCATCAAAGCCATGATCATGCCAATGACCAGTTGAAACATAGACAAACGCAGCAACCTGCCTAAAGGCAGGTCGTGCGATGCTGCATCCGCAAACGGCAAAAAGCGCGTTGCGTAAGCAGACATCCATGCTGGCATTTTCAGGCTCATGCGCGCGACCACTCCCAAGCTTGTGAGGTGTAGAAACCACTGGCCACGCGTTGCATGCGACCGCCTTGCCATTGCGTCAACTCGGGGTGTGTATTTAACTTGTGAACCAAAGCTGAATGAGCCACAGGCGACAAAGATGGCGAACGATCAGAGCTCGGAAAGAGTCTTCCCATGCTGTGCATCAAAGCCAATAAAGGTGTGCGCGGTGCAAATGTGAACACCATCGAGCCACTGGTGCGTTGACCTAAAGCAGCCAGTGCATCAGAAATTTGATCACAGTTGTAATGAATCAAAGAATCCATGCAAACCACATGATCAAACTGACCTAGCTCTGGGCTAAGCATGTCGCCCGACAAAAACTCAATGCTGCCAGGCAAGTTAGGGTGATCGCTGGCCACGCGCTCGCCAGCCAGCTTTACCAGCGTAGGCGACAAATCAATGGCCACTACTTCTGCCCCACGAAGCGCAGCTTGAACGGCCAAAGCGCCTGTGCCGCAACCGGCATCCAAGATGCGCTTGCCCTTTAAATCTTCAGGCAACCACGACAGAAGGGTTTCACGCATGGTGTCGCGCCCCGCACGAACTGTGGCGCGAATACGTCCCACTGGTTCATTGGAGGTGAGACGAGCCCAGGCATCAGCTGCTGTGCGATCGAAGTAATGTTCGATCTGGCTGCGACGTTGTTCGTAAGCGCGAGTGTTCATGTTGTTTGAATTCCAGTGATGCGCTTCAATCAAAACCTAGCAGGTCAAAAATATCGCGGTCCTTCATGGGGATCGCAGGCAAGGGGTCACGGCCCAGCCACAAGGCGGCAGCCAAGCGCATGTATTCGTCTTGAACAGCTTTCACTGCCGGTGTTGGCTCAAGTTCAAACAAGGTGCTTTTCATCAAACGGCTCTTGCGAATTTCGTCCAACATGGGGAAGTGCGCCATGGTTTTCAAACCCACCACCGCGTTGTACTTGTCAATTTGGTCAGTCGCATCGCTCCGGTTGGCAATGACACCGCCCAAGCGCACGTTGTAGTTTTTGGCTTTGGCACCAATGGCTTGAACAATTCGGTTCATGGCAAAGATGGAGTCAAAGTCGTTGGCTGTCACGATCAAAGCGCGATCGGCATGTTGCAAGGGGGCTGCAAAGCCACCGCACACCACGTCGCCCAGCACATCAAAAATCACCACATCGGTGTCTTCCAGCAAGTGATGCTCTTTGAGCAGCTTGACGGTTTGACCCACCACATAACCACCGCAGCCTGTGCCTGCAGGCGGGCCGCCAGCTTCAACGCACATCACATTGTTGTAGCCCTTGAACACAAAGTCATCGAGACGAAGTTCTTCGGCATGAAAGTCCACTGTCTCTAAGGCATCGATGACGGTGGGCATCAATTTTTTAGTCAATGTAAATGTGGAATCGTGCTTGGGATCACAGCCAATTTGCAAAACACGTTTGCCCAATTTGCTGAAGGCCACTGACAAGTTTGACGAAGTGGTGCTCTTGCCTATGCCCCCTTTGCCATAAACAGCAAAGACTTTGGCAGTCCCAATTTTGACACTGGGGTCCATTTGAAATTGGACGCTGCCCTCACCATCAAGTCTGGAATTCTTTTTGATGTTTTGCACTGGGATGCTGGTCGTTTCGATCATGCTGGTTGTCCCTCTTTAATGCCTTCAAGGCGGTCTTCAAGTTCCTCGCCGGCGCGCAGCAAGGCATTCATAGTCTCAGCATCGGGTTTCCAATACTCGCGACGAGAAGCTTCGATCAAGCGATTTGCAAGCTTGGCCGATGATGTAGGGTTCAATTGCGCCATGCGTTCTCGCATGGCGGGGTCGAGCACAAAGGTTTGAGCCAGTTGTTGGTAGACCCAGGGTTGAACTTGACCTGTGGTGGCCGACCAACCCATGGTGTTGGTCAGATGCACTTCAATTTGGCGCACGCCTTCATAGCCGTGTTGCAACATGCCTTCATGCCACTTGGGATTGAGCATGCGGGTGCGAGTTTCTAAAGCGACTTGTTCAGTCAGACTGCGTACTACGCCATCGCCTTGTGTTTGGTCAACGATATACACAGGCGGTGCAGTCGCTGCATCACCATCGCGGTCGTGCTTGGCTTGGAGAACAGCGCGGCTGATGCCACCCAAAGTATCAAAGTAAGTGTCGATGCTGGTGACGCCCAACTCCACAGAGTCGAGGTTTTGGTAAGTCAGCGATACATCGGCCAACACGCTTTTCAGTAATTGGTTGTTGCGGACGGGCTTGCCTTCGCGACCATACGCAAAACCTTTGCGTGAAGTGAAGGCATCTCCCAACTCGTCTTCTTGCTGCCAAGAAGAGCTATCGACCAATAAATTTACATTTGAGCCGTAAGCGCCTTCGGTATTGCCAAATACGCGCAAGGATGCTGCTTCGATGTCGCCGCCATGCTCTGCCATGTAGGCCAAGGCATGCTTGCGGATGAAGTTCATCTCGCTGGGTTCGTCTGCACTGGCAGCCAAGAAACTGGCTTCAGCCAAGAGCTTGATCTGCATGGGCAGTAAGTCGCGGAAGATACCTGACAAAGTGATCACCACATCAATGCGGGGGCGGTTCAATGTTTCCAAAGGAACCAATTGCGCTCCGGCTAACCGTCCGTAACTGTCAAATCGCGGCAAAACACCCATCAATGCCAAAGCTTGTGACATGGGTCCACCCTCGGTTTTGAGGTTGTCTGTACCCCACAAAACCATGGCGATTGATTCGGGCAAGCCAGAGCCGTCTTGCGCATAGCGTTGCAAGAGTTTTTCGGCTTGTTTTTGACCATCACGTACGGCAAAGGCAGTTGGCAATTTGAAAGGGTCAAGTCCGTGCAAGTTCCGACCTGTGGGCAAGACATCTGGATTTCGGAGCAAATCGCCGCCAGGCGCTGGTAAAGCGTAGCGTCCATCTAAGGCGCGCAGAAGCCCGTTCAGTTCACTCTCTTGATTGAGTAAAACATTGGAATGAACCAATTGGTGTAAGGCATCTTGTTGTGCTTTTGTCAGGTGCTTTGCACTGCGCTTGAGTTGTTCTTCATTGACACCATCGACCAAACGTTCAAGCAATTCAGGCTCTTCAATTTCCATCGCCTTGGCCATAGCTTTTAACGTAGCCAAGCGCTGTGAGCGTGTGGGCAATTGGCCAATGACATGCAGGCCTTCTGGTATGAGCGAGTATTCAAGCTCAAGCAATTGATCTACCAAAGAATTGATCCAAGGCTCAGACAATGTTGCTTTGGCAGATACGGTTGCAGGAACGCGAAGTTCTAACGAGACGGCTTGTTGATGAATCATGACGGCCAAGTCGTTGCGCTCTTCGCTCAACTCGTGGTCTAGAGCGCGCCATCTATCGAGGGATTGCTTGAGTTCAGACAAACCTTTGTACAAACCAGACTCAGCAAAAGTAGGTGGCAAATAGCTCACCAAGGTTGCACTGCCGCGCCGTTTGGCAATGGCGCCTTCAGAAGGATTGTTGGAGGCGTAGAAATAAAGATTGGGCAAATCGTCAATGAGGCGATCAGGCCAGCAATTCCCTGACAAGCCTGACTGTTTGCCAGGCATAAATTCCAGGGCGCCGTGGGTGCCGAAGTGCAAGACGGCATCGGCTTTGAAATCCTTGCGCAAGTAGCGGTAGAAAGCGCTGAAGGCATGGGTTGGTGCAAAGCCTGCTTCAAACAGCAAGCGCATGGGGTCGCCTTCATAGCCAAAGCCAGGCTGGATGCAAACCAAAGCCTGGCCCAACTGAACACCTTGTACAAACAAGCCTTGACCATTGGTCAATTGTTTGCCGGGGGCGGGGCCCCATTGCGCTTCAATCTGTTTCAACCAGCGTTCGTTGCGCACATGCTCAGAAGACGGAATGATGTGATGCACATTGGCATCGGCACCATACATTTCACGGTTGCCATTCAGGACCATCTCACGGAGTACATCGGCGTTGGCTGGGACATCAATGTTGTAGCCTTCGTTGCTCAAAGTTTTGAGGGTGTTGAACAAAGACTCAAACACCGACAGATAAGCCGCTGTGCCCACATTGCCGCTGTTGGGTGGAAAGTTGAAAATTACCAAGGCCAGCTTGCGCTCGCTTCTTTGTTTCAAGCGGCTTTGAACCAGTTTTTCAACGCGTCTAGACAACATGTCGGTGCGCTCAGCACAGGTGAACATGTCTTGAGATTGGTGTTCGCTGGTGAAGTGGCAGTTGCGCTCGCAACCTGTGCAGCTAGAGCCAGCTGGGCCAGGTCTGCCACCGTAGACCATGGGAATAGTGGAGCCATCCAACTCAGGAATGGCCACCATGATGGTGCTCTCGACGGGCATCAAGCCTCGTTGCGAACTACCCCATTGGTCTAGCGATTGAAATTCAACGGGGTGAGCCGCAATGTAGGGTACATCAAGTTGCGACAAGATTTGTTCTGCTGCTTTGGCATCGTTGTAGGCTGGACCGCCCACCAACGAGAAACCCGTTAAAGACACCAGTGCATCAATTTTGGACTTGCCGTTCTGCAAAAAGAAATTCTCAATGGCAGGGCGAGAATCTAAACCACTTGCAAAGGCTGGAATAACGCGCAGTCCGCGCGATTCAATCGCTGCAATGACTGCATCGTAGTGCAGTGCATTGCCCGCCAACAAGTAGGAGCGTAGGAGCAATAAACCAACCGTAGGCTTGCCCTCGAGTTCTTTAGGCAACTGCTGCAGGCTTTCGGAGATCTTGCCCTTCATCTTGGGGTGATATAGGCCCACCTCAGGATATTCAATGGGGTCTTCGGCTTGCGATCCCAGTTTGAAGTTTTGACGCTCGGGTGCGGCATAGCGGTTGACCAAACTCAACACCATGTTGGTGATGTTCTGTTCAGAGCCCGCCAGCCAATAGCGCATGGTCAAAAAGAACATGCGTAAGTCTTGGGCTGTGCCCGGAATGAAACGCAACAACTTGGGCAAGCGGCGCAACATGGCCATTTGCTTGGCGCCTTCAGATTTGCCAGAAGATTTTTCTTCTGTATTTTCTTTAGCCTTAGGGCGTAACTTTTTCAGCAAACTCATCAAGCCAGATGATTGGCCGCCCATGGTGAACTTGCCCATGCGCGTGAGCTGCATCACAGGGGGAGCCGACATGATGCACACCATGGCATCGCAGTGATCACGTTTGGCTGTGAGTGCTTCAATGACGGGCAAGTAGTGATCTTCCATGAACAACATAGACACAATCACCATGTGCGCACGATCGATGTCTTGCAAGCAACGCTTCAAGGCATCTTCGCTGGCGCGGTATTCACTGGCTGCGTGCAGTTTGAACTCCAAACCGGGCAGCTTCTGCGCCAACTTGGCTGCAGACCGTTGTGCTGCACTGGACAAATGCGTGTCCAGTGTCAGCATCACCACCCGCATGCCAGCGCGCGCTGGCTTGGTGGTGGATGAAGAACCCTTCATCTCAACGGCTGTAGTGAGCTTTGGCATCGTAAAGTGTGTCCACAGTGATGGTTGCTACGCCTTGGTCGAGGGCATATTTTTCGGTATTGCGACGGGCTTTGCCGCGCACAAAAAATGGAATCTTGCCCAGTTCTTTTTCGGCTTCCACACTCCAAGTTGCTTGGTTAGAAGCCTCTTTTTGTGTGACCGCTTGTTCCACAATAATTTCTGCAGGGCGTGCGCTACCCAAGTGGGAAGGTGATGCACCTTCGTGGAATTCAAAGTCTTGCTTGAACATGCCCAACAAATGCTCTTCGAGGCCCATCATGAGCGGGTGCACCCAGGTGTCAAACAACACATTGGCGCCTTCTAAGCCCATCTGAGGTGCATACCGAGCAGGGAAATCTTGAACGTGAACAGGGGCAGAAATAACAGCACATGGAATACCATGTCGCTTGGCAATGTGTCGCTCCATTTGCGTGCCCAAAATCAGTTCTGGGTGCAGTTCGGTAATTTGTGCTTCAACTTCCAAGTAGTCGTCGGTGATTAAAGCTTCAACGCCGTATTTCTTTGCGCAATCGCGAACTTCGCGTGCAAACTCTCGGCTGTAGGTGCCAAGACCTACCACTTCAAAGCCCATTTCTTCGGAGGCAATGCGTGCCGCGCTGACCACGTGCGTGGCATCGCCAAACAAATACACGCGCTTGCCTGTCAGGTAGGTGGAATCGACAGATTGTGCGTACCAGCGTGCTCTGGCTGTCATCTCTTCGATGGCAGGTACTTCGAGGTTCGCCAGCGCACACACTTCCCGAATGAAATCTTGTGTTGCGTTAGATCCTAGCGGGACTGTCTTTGTGTGCGGTTGATCAAACTGACGCAAAAGCCATTGCGCAGTGCTCATACCGATCTCGGGGTACAGCACCACGTTGAAGTCGGCATCTGCCAATTTTCGAATGTCCGCTACTGTTGCTTCCAAAGGTGCAACCACGTTGATGTCTACACCCAATTTGTTGAGCAGCTGTGATATTTCTTTCACATCGTCGCGGTGTCTAAAGCCCAATGCGCTTGGACCCAAAATATTGCAGCTAGGACGGCTCTTGGCAGTCTTTTCTTCTGGCTTCAAAACCAGATGGCGGCACAGTTGATAAAAGGTTTCACTGGCGCCCCAATTCTCTTTGCGCTGATACGAAGGCAACTCCAAAGGAATGACAGGAATATCCAACTTCAAAGCTTGCGCTAAGCCACCTGGATCGTCTTGAATCAGTTCAGCGGTGCAGGATGAACCTACCAACATGGCTGCAGGTTTAAAGCGCTCAATAGCTTGACGTGCCGCATCTTTAAAAAGCTCTGCCGTGTCGCCACCCAAATCACGTGCTTGGAATGTGGTGTACGTAACGGGTGGGCGTCTGGGCAAACGCTCAATCATGGTGAACAACAAATCGGCGTAGGTATCGCCTTGGGGTGCGTGCAATACATAGTGCACATCGCGCATGGCGGTGGCAATGCGCATGGCGCCAACGTGTGGCGGTCCTTCGTATGTCCAAAGCGTGAGTTGCATCTGTTATTCCTATGCCGCCAGCTTTTCGCGACGTCGTAATGGTCGGCTGAACAAGCCAGCCAAATCGGCAGCTTGCTCATAGCCTTGAATGGGGGTGAACACCAACTCGATGGCCCATTTGGTGGTCATCCCTTGGGCTTCTAGGGGGTTGGCCAAGCCGAGGCCACACACCACCATGTCGGGTTTGTCTTCGACACAACGGTCCAGTTGCAAGTCGACGTCTTGGCCTTCGCTGATGCGGGTGCCTGAGGGCAATAAAGCCAATTCGGGCGCCATGTGTTGACGATGCAAGTAGGGCGTTCCCACTTCGACCAAGTCCATGTTCATTTCGCGATTCAGAAAGCGCGCCAATGGAATTTCGAGTTGGGAATCAGGGAAAAAGAAAATGCGTTTGCCATCGAGCATTTGACGGTGCACTGCCAAAGCTTTCTCGGCGCGCTGCTTTGGGGCTGCCGTGACTTTTTCAAACAGCAAGGGTGAAACACCGAACTCTTGTGCTGCAGCTTGCAACCATGCGGTGGTGCCTTCAATACCCAAGGGGAAAGTGGCTGGTAAATGCTTAGCGCCCCTGTCTTGCAAGGCTCTGGCGGTGTCTGCTAAGAAAGGTTGCGCCAACAAAAATCGTGTATTAGCGCCAACTGCAGGCATTTTTTGACTGTTTCGGGGTGGGAAAAAATTGACTGTGATGTTCATTTGCTCTAGCAAATGACGTAGCTGGTCTTCCACCACATCGGCCAAAGTACCCACCACCATCAGCTGTGGCTTAGTCTGCGAAGGCACTTGCGGATTCATGCTGGGCAAGCCAGGCACCAAGGCTGCCAAGCAAGCGTCTTCGCCTTGCGTGAAGGTGGTTTCAATGCCGCTGCCAGAGTAGTTGAGTACTCGCACTGCAGGGTGATGAATTTGATTTAGACGTTCCGCAGCACGCGACAAATCCAATTTGATCACTTCAGAGGGGCATGAACCCACCAAGAACAGCATGCGTATGTCGGGGCGGCGGTTCAACAACTGGTGCACCACACGATCGAGTTCATCGTGCACATCGGCCAAGCCAGCTAAATCGCGCTCGTCAATGATGGCGGTACCAAACCGAGGTTCAGCAAAAATCATGACCCCAGCAGCCGATTGAATCAGGTGCGCGCAAGTGCGTGAACCGACCACCAAGAAGAAGGCGTCTTGAATTTTTCGGTGCAGCCAAATGATGCCTGTGAGACCGCAGAAAACCTCGCGTTGTCCCCGTTGAACCAAAGGCGTGACATCGGTGCAGCCTGTGGTGGTTTCAGCGCGAATAGGAATGACGGGGCTCATAGACTCACCTGTGGACCTGATGTGGTCGTTTGTTCAAGATCGCTGGACTGTGTTGAAGTGCGCTGCAAACGTGCCATGCGCAATTTGCGGATGTATTGCGCGGCATTGATGCCGTAGGTGACATAGGCTGCCAGCGCTAAAAGTAGTTGGTCATTGGAAGACCATTGACCTTGCCACCACACCCACAAGTACGCGGTGTGAAGCGCCAAGACCAACATGCTGACCACGTCTTCCCAGAAGAACGCATGGGCAAAAAGGTACTTGCCAAAGACTACTTTTTCCCAAATGGAGCCCGTAATCATGATGGCGTAGAGCACCAGTGTTTTGATCACCACGGAGGCCAGCGCCCAATCGGTGTGCTCGCCAGTGTGCAAACTGTTCAGCACCAAATACAAGCTAACCAGGAAAATTAAGAACTGAACAGGCGCCAACAAGCCTTGAACCAGGGTCCACTTTGTTGCATCACGCCGAGCACGTTGCTCTGGTGTGTACAAAACCTGTGGTTGCTTATCCTGCATGCTGCCCTTTGTTAGCGAATGAACTGAGGCAACTTTACG
>CALPYQ020000014.1 GCA_943327965.2 Singulisphaera sp. GP187 | reverse complement strand
TTGGGCGCTGTGGACTTCAACACCTGGACCACACAGAGCATTCAGCGCGCCATTGGCAACGTTCAAAGCCGCTTGCAAGACGGCTTGGCTGTGTTGGCCACAGTGGGCTCGACTTCTCCCTTCGTTGGTTTGTTCGGCACGGTTTGGGGTATTTACAACGCGCTGGTCAAGATCGGTATGTCTGGCCAAGCCTCCATTGACAAGGTGGCTGGCCCCGTGGGCGAGTCCTTGATCATGACGGCCATTGGTTTGGCGGTGGCGGTGCCTGCGGTGCTGGGTTACAACTGGTTGGTGCGTCGCAACAAGGCCGTGATGGAAGACGTGAACGCCTTTGGTTCTGACTTGCACTCTGTGCTGCTGGCTTCTAGCAACAAGTAATGCAAGTGTGCTGGCTTGCCAGAACTGATCAACTCAAGCTCAAAATATTGAGAGGCCAATCATGTCAATGAACGTCGGTTCAGAAAAAGACGATGAGATCATGAACGAGATCAACACCACGCCCTTGGTGGACGTGATGTTGGTGCTGTTGATCATCTTCTTGATCACCATTCCGGTGGTGACAACGTCCATCAAGGTGGACTTGCCCAAAGAGAAGAACATGGTGCGGGAGACCAAGCCAGAGAACGTGATCATCTCGGTGGATGCGAAGGGCAAGATCTTCTTGTACGACACGCCCATTAAGAATTCAGACGATCTGCTGCAGCGCATGAAGAAGTTTGCGGTGATGAAGCCCCAGCCTGAGGTTCAGATTCGGGGTGACGGCAAGAGCGACTTTGAGTCGGTGGGTCGGGTGATGTATGCGGTGCAGCGCGCTGGCATCACCAAGGTTGGGTTCATCACTGAGCCGCAGTAAAGGAAAAAGATCATGGGAATGAACGTAGGCTCGGGCTCGGGCAGTGATGAGCCAGAAGTGATGATGGACATCAACACCACGCCGCTGATTGACGTGATGTTGGTGCTCTTGATCATGTTGATCATCACAATTCCAGCGCAACTTCACTCGGTGAACTTGGACATGCCGGTCTCAACGCCGCCGACCAAGAAGGTGGAGCCAGTGGTGATCAAGATTGATGTGGACGCGGCAAGCGTGATCAACTGGAACGGCAAGCCTGTGGCGGGCCGTGCGGACTTGGAGGCCAAGCTGCTAGAAGCTGCTGCCATGCAGCCGCAGCCAGAGCTGCACATTCGCTCGCACGCCAAGGCCAAGTACGAGTCTGTGGCCCAGGTCATGGCCAGCGCTCAGCGCTTGGGCCTGAACAAGCTGGGCATCGTGGGCTCTGAGCAGTTTGTGAATTGATTCATTCAAAGCACTGAGTGACCAAGAAAAAAGCCGCATTCTTATGCGGCTATTTTGATGGCGACAAATTGTTCGGCAGAAAATATCTTAAGCCTCTGCATACTGCGTCAAGGCGCTTTTCATTTTCTTCATAGCAGCCACTTCAATTTGGCGAATGCGTTCAGCACTGACGCCAAACTCGTCGGCCAAGTCATGCAGCGTTAGGCCGCCCGAGCCATCGTCATTTACCTTAAGCCAACGCTCTTCCACAATTCTGCGACTGCGTTCGTCAAGCGATGCCAAAGCTGTGGCAATGCCGTCGCTGGCCAAAATGTCGCGCTGATGCGCTTCAATCATGGCGGTGGGTTCGTGGTGGGCATCGGCCAAGTAAGCAATCGGGCCATAGGCCACTTCGCCATCATCAGAAGGCGCTGGATCGAGCAGCACATCGCCGCCTGACATGCGCGTTTCCATTTCCATCACTTCTTCGCGCTTGACGTTGAGCTCTTTGGCCATGCTGTCAATTTGCGCAGAAGTGAGGGTGTCGCGGTGTGTGCCAGTGGCTTCGTCGGCTTCGGCTTTGAGGCCTTGCTTCATGGAGCGCAAGTTAAAAAACAATTTGCGCTGTGCTTTGGTGGTGGCCACCTTCACCATGCGCCAGTTCTTCAAGATGTACTCGTGAATTTCAGCTTTGATCCAGTGCATGGCGTAGCTCACCAAACGCACGCCTTGGTCGGGGTCGAAGCGTTTGACGGCTTTCATCAAACCGATGTTGCCTTCTTGGATGAGGTCGGCATGGGGCAGGCCATAACCCAAGTATTGGCGTGCCACAGAAACCACAACGCGCAGATGCGAGAGCACCAGCTTTCCGGCGGCTTCCAGGTCGTTTTCATTTTTCAATTTGCGTGCAAAAGCCTGCTCTTCCTCGGGGGTGAGCATGGGCATGCGGTTGACCGCAGAGATGTACGCATCGAGGTGACCCAGTGACGGCACGACGGCCCATGGGTTTTTCAGGGTGAGTGCCGTGTCGAGGGATCCAGCGAGGTGTGTCATACCAGAACTCCTATCCATAATGGACCGGATTTTAGCACTCTATTGTAGAGAGTGCTAAATTTATAAGTTATTGATTTTGTTGATGTTTATCAATACGAAGCGCTTGCAATGAGGTCTTGCATGGCTTCAAAAGGGATGAGTGCGCCGCGGTGCTGTATGACCCTGGCAGCTAACTGATTGCCAAATGATGCAGAAATTTCTGCACTGCAGCCATTCAAACGGCGACTTAAATAGCCGGCTGCAAAGGCGTCACCGGCTGCGGTAGTGTCAATCACGTTCAATACCGATTGTGTTGGAATGCTGACCCATTCAGTCGTATTTTCTGGTCTAAGCAACGTGGGCGAGGCACCACGTTTAATGACCACCTCTGGGATCTTCAAGCTTTGAGCGTGTGAAAGTGCATCGTCCAGTGACGCACATTCAAAAACAGCTTGGTGATCGTCCAGAGTGATCATGGCTGTATGGCAGTACGTCATTGCTTTGAGGTAGGTGTGCTGTGCCAGTTTGATGTCTGGCCAGAGCTTAGGACGAAAATTGTTGTCGAACACCACACAACATCCATTGGACTGAGCGCGTTCTAACAATGCAAACAATCTGTGGCGTGATGCGTCGTCCAGAATGGCCAAAGTAATGCCACTGAAATAAAGGCAGTCCACGTTGTCGATATTTTTTTCTAAAGCAGTTTCGGCCGCTTGAAAGTATGCACGTGCCGCACTGTTGTCTCGCCAAAAATGAAACGTACGCTCGCCATGGCTGTCAGTTTCAATGAGGTACATACCAGGTAAACGACCCTCGATGTATTCCACCTGCGCAAGCCTCAGTCCGATGGCTTGCCATTCCTTTTGCAGTGACTGGCTTAATTGATCGGTGCCAAGGCCGGTCACATAACTCACTTCAATTTCTGAGGTGTTTGAGCACCTTCTCAAATAGACCGCTGTATTGAAGGAGTCACCCCCATATGAAAACACAGCAGGACCAAAACCGTTGGCCTGCACTTCTAGCATGCACTCACCGATCGCTGCAAATCGAATGGCACTCATGCAAAGGGCTTAGCCATGAGGTGAAGCTTTGACAAATGCGCCGCCTTGATAGATGGCAGCTTTGTCGTTGCCATCGATGGTGGGTTGTCTGGCTTCTACAGCGTTCCTAAAAACATCGGAACTGTCTAAAGGACGGTAGCCAATGTGCTTGGCATGTGTGTTGTCCCACCAAGTGGTCTGATTGTCTGACATGCCGTAGATGATCGTATGGCCGACGATGGGTGCAGTTAGGGCAGAGACCACCAGCCGTTCTAAATCATCAAAACTTAACCAAGTGGCCAGCATGCGTCGATCTTTGGGTTCGACAAAAGAAGAACCAATGCGCAGGCTGACAGTTTCAATACCCCAGCGTGCCCAATAAAGTTCGGCAAGGTCTTCGCCAAATGCTTTGGACAAGCCATAAAAGCCATCGGGCTTAGGCGGCATCTTTGTGTTGACCACTTCGTCTTGCCGATAAAAACCTGTGACATGGTTTGAGCTGGCAAAAATAATTCGCTTAGTCCCTTGCAATCTGGCGGCTTCATACAAGTTGACCATGCCCACAATGTTGCCGGCCAAGATGGGTTCCCAAGGCTGTTCGGTGGATACGCCACCCATGTGTACCACGGCGTCTACACCATGCAAGAGCGCCATCATTTGGTCTTTGTTTTCCAAAGAGGCCAGCATGATTTCCTCTCCTGGCCCACTGTCGCCTAAATCGCTCCGATGGCTGACGCGAAGTACATCGCAATAAGATTTGAGACGTGGTCTGAGTTCTTTGCCAAGATTGCCACCTGCACCGGTGAGCAAAAGACGAGGAAATTTGAGTGGGCTAGCGGGTGGATTGAGCATGAAAGTTGGAGGTCCAATTGAATGAGAGGGTTTAGCTTTTAAATTTTTGCAAAAGCGCTGTTGCACTGTCACGTAAAACATTTTGATCGGCACCAACTGCCACGAACAAGCAGCCTTGCGCAATATAGTGTTTGGCCAAGGCTTCATCGCCCGTCAATATGCCGGGGGCTTTGCCGCAAGCTTTGATGCGTGCAATGGCATCGTCAATGGCTTTCAAAACGTCAGGGTGTTTGGGGTTGCCCAGATGACCCAGTGCCGCAGACAAGTCACCTGGTCCAATGAATACGCCATCTACCCCGTCCACTTGCGCAATGGCCTCTAAATTTTCTAAGCCCTGCAGTGTTTCAACTTGAAGCAATAGACACAGTTCGTTGGCATTGAGGTGTGCGTAATCTTTGACGCGGCCATAGTTGCTGGCACGTGGTGCGCCGGCATACCCGCGAACGCCATGCGGTGGATAGCGCGTATAGGACACCGCAAGACGGGCTTCTTCGGCTGTTTGAATATAGGGTACCAATAAATTTTGCACGCCAATGTCTAGCAATCTTTTGAAGGTTACCATGTCGTTCCATGGGGGACGAACGATGGGGGTGGCGGTACCGCCTTTCATGGCTTGAAGTTGACTCAAGACTTCACTCAAATCGTTGGGTGAGTGTTCCATGTCAAGCAGCAGCCAGTCGTAGCCGCAGTCTGCCAATATTTCAATACTGATGGGGCTGCACAAATGCGACCACAGGCCAATTTGTTTTTGTCCGCTCAGAATAGCTTGCTTGAATTTGTTGTGGATAGATTGCATAGCTCAATGAAAGTAAGGTTAAAAAGCTCAGCGAACCAAGGCTGGCATTTTGGGATTGAAGGTCCAACCAGGCATCAGGTATTGCATGGCCATGGCATCGTTGCGAGCACCTAGGCCATGCTGCAAATAGAGTTGATGAGCGGCTTCAACTGCTGGCATGTTGAGCTTGACGCCCAATCCAGGTGCAGTGGGAACTTGAATCATGCCGTCCTTGATTTGCAAGGGCTCTTGGGTCAGGTATTGGCCATCTTGCCAAATCCAGTGGGTGTCAATGGCCGTTACTTTGCCCGGTGCTGCGGCTGCGCAATGTGTAAACATCGCCAAAGACACATCAAAGTGGTTGTTGGAATGTGAGCCCCAAGTGAGGTTGTACATCTGGCAAAGCTGGGCCACCCTGACGGAGCCTTGAAGGGTCCAGAAATGGGGGTCGGCCAATGGAATGTCAACCGACTGGAGCTGAATGCTGTGCGCCATTTCACGCCAGTCAGTGGCCACCATGTTGGTGGCCGTTGGCAGTCCTGTGGCGCGTTTAAATTCAGACATCACTTCGCGGCCCGAGTAAACGCCTTCTGCACCACATGGATCTTCTGCATAAGCCATTGTGTTTCTGTGATCGCGCAACAAACGGACGGCATCTTTGAGTAGCCACCCACCATTTGGATCCAACGTAATGCGCGCGTCTGGAAAGTTTTCATGCAACGCAACGATGGCTTCTACTTCTTCTTCGCCACGCAACACGCCGCCCTTGAGCTTGAAGTCTTGAAAGCCGTATCGATCTTGTGCGGCTTTGGCCAAACGCACAATGCCCTCTGGTGTGAGGGCTTCTTCGTGCCGCAAGCGCTGCCAGTCGTTGTCTGCATGAGGTTCGCTGATGTAGGGCAGGTCTGTTTTGTTGCGATCGGCCAAATAAAACAAATAGCCCAAGACCTGAACGCTGCTTCTTTGTTGGCCTTCACCTAACAGCGCTGCAACGGGTACGCCCAAGTGCTGTCCTAGCAAGTCGAGCAGGGCGCTTTCAAGGGCAGTGACGGCATGAATGGCAATGCGCAAATCAAATGTTTGATTGCCCCGCCCCCCTGCATCACGGTCTGCAAAATTTTGTTGCAAAGCGTTCAGAAGATTTTTGTATTGCCCAATGCTTTGGCCTTCTAACCAAGGCCTGGCATCTTCGATGGTTTGGCGAATTTTTTCGCCACCTGGTACTTCGCCAATGCCGGTGTTGCCACTGGAGTCTGTCAGGATGACCAAATTGCGGGTAAAAAAAGGACCGTGTGCGCCACTCAAATTCAGCAGCATGCCGTCTCGACCCGCCACAGGGATCACTTGCAGTTTTTTGAGGGTGGGTGTGGTGTTCATGAAAATCGAAAGTTAGGCATTGAAACGGCAAAAAGCAACCATAAAGCTTCAAACATAAGAGATCGTACAACTTAATCAAAATGCACGGATACTGGAAAAACCCTAGGTTTTAAGGTGCGCTCACTGCGCAGCGCTTTCGCTTTTCTTAAGGCGGTCGCGGCTGTTTGACAAATGGGTGCGCATGGCCGCGCGAGCCGCTTCTGGGTCTTGCGCTGAGATGGCGTTCAAAATACTTTCGTGCTCTTCATGGACACGGCGCAAATAAGCTAAACGCTCAGGCGTTACGGGCAAGGGGTTTTCCAGGCGTCCTCTGGGAATGGCACCTGTCCCCAAGGAATGCATCAGCTCTTGAAAATGCTTATTTTGGGTTGAGCGAGCAATCTCTTGATGAAATAGGAAGTCGGCTTGAACCGCATCGCGACCTTCGTTGATGGCTTTGCCAAAAGCGTCCATGGCTTTGCGAAGCTCAGCAATATTTTCGATGCTTCTCCTCTGAGCAGCGAGAGCGGCCGCTTCTGTCTCTATGCTAATGCGAAACTCAAGCAGCGCAATGACTTCGCGCAGCGTACCCAATTGGTGGGCGCTGATTCGAAACGAGGGCGTGCTGTCTTGGGGTAGTACAAAGGTCCCAATGCCGTGCCGCGTTTCTACCAAAAAAGAAGCTTGCAATCTTGAGATGGCCTCTCGAACCACCGTTCGACTGACGCCGAAAACCTTCATGATTTCAGCTTCAGTGGGCAGTTTTTGCCCCGCCTTGAGTTGGCCCGCGCGAATTTGAAGGGTCATTTTTTCAACCAATTGCATCGCCAAACTTTTTGTTTTGCGGGGTTCTTCAATGGTTGGTGCGTTGGCGTTCATGGGGTAAATACTAGGTTCGAAATTGACTAAGCCTTGGATAATTTAAGTTGTACGACAACTTGTTCTTTTCGAAGTTTTTTGAAATGTAACAGAAGCCTTTTGAATTTGCGCTTATTTTTTTCATGACCTTCTTTCAAACCTTTTCTCACCAACCTGACCAAGTCGGTGAATCGCCCGTCTGGGACGCAGAGGGTTCGTGTTTGTGGTGGGTCGACATTGAATCTCAAGCCATCCATTGCCAATCTTTGTCTCAAGAACGACAAAGCTGGCATTTGCCAGAGAGAGTTGCCTGCATTGCCTTGACGGCTGACAGGCAAATTGTGGCTGCCATGGAAACAAGTGTTGCACTGTTAAGTCTTAGGGCCGAAGGGGCTTACGACATTCAAATTTTGGCGCGCATTCAACACCCCAAACCCGGCATGCGTTTCAACGATGGTCGTTGCGATCCATCAGGGCGAATGTGGATTGGCACCATGGTCATGGACATGAGTTTGGCCGACAACGCTGGCGGTTTGTATTGTCTAGACGAAAGAGGTCTCACGGGCCCGCATATGTCTAACATGTACACGCCCAATGGTTTGGCCTTTAGTCCTGATCGCAAAACCCTCTATTTCTCAGACTCCCACCCCAAAGCGCAAAAAATTTGGCGCTGCTCAATTGACTTAGTCTCAGGTCAATTGGGCGAAAGAAGCTTGTTTGTCGACATGACTGATTTGCCTGGACGGCCCGATGGCGCGGCCATGGATGCACAAGGCAACTATTGGATTTGCGGTAACGATGCCGGCCAGGTTCATTGCTTTGATGCATCAGGCAAATGCACGGAATCAGTCACTGTGCCATTTCCCAAACCCGCCATGTGTGCATTTGGGGGCGCCAATTTGCAAACCTTGTTTGTGACCTCTATCGTGCCAGCCAACAAAGCCCTTGATGTACTTGGGCAAAGCGGGCAGGTTGTCTGTGCAGAAGTTCAGCATAGGGGTTTGCCAGAGCCTGTTTTTTCTCGTTTTCCTGCAACATTGTGATTTCGTTTTTTCAACCGTGTTTCATCCACACACTTCGTCAAACTTAGGAGACATCATGAAATTTAAAGCCCTCATCTCTGCCTTGGCCATGGCTGGCTTGTCGTTCGCGGTCAATGCCGCTGAATTCCGCTCAGCCGATACACACAATGCCGATGATTACCCCACTGTTGTGGCGGTCAAGCACATGAGCGAAGTGCTCGAAAAAATGAGCGGTGGCAAACACAAAATCAAGGTGTTTAACAAAGCGGCATTGGGTCAAGAAAAAGAAACCATCGACCAAGTCAAAATTGGCGCACTGGACTTTACCCGTGTCAATGTGGGCCCCATGAATGGCATTTGTCCATTGACGCAAGTCCCCACCATGCCTTTCTTGTTCTCCTCGGTCACCCACATGCGCAAGTCTTTGGACGGTCCTGCTGGCGAGGAAATCCTGAAAAGCTGCGAGGCGTTTGGTTTTGTGGGCTTGGCCTTCTATGACTCTGGCGCGCGCTCTATTTATGCCAAGAAGCCCATCAAAACTGTGGCCGATGCCAAGGGCTTGAAGATTCGTGTTCAGCAATCTGATTTGTGGGTTGCTTTGGTGGGTGCCATGGGCGCCAATGCCACGCCCATGCCCTACGGTGAGGTTTACACAGGCCTCAAAACAGGTTTGATTGATGCCGCCGAAAACAACATCCCTTCTTTTGACACCGCCAAGCACGTTGAGGCGGTCAAGGTTTATTCACGCACAGAACACTCCATGGCCCCAGAGATGTTGGTCATGTCCAAAGTGGTGTGGGACAAATTGCCCAAAGCCGATCAAGACATGATCCGTGCTGCTGCCAAAGAGTCAGTTGCTTTCCAACGTAAAAAATGGGACGAGCAAGAGGCCAAATCTTTGGCCAATGTCAAAGCTGCAGGTGCTGAAATTGTTGAAGTCGACAAAAGATCTTTCCAAGCTGTGATGGGTCCCGTGTACGACAAATTCATGACAACACCCGACATGAAGCGCTTGGTTAAAACAATTCAAGACACCAAGTAAAGCTCAGACCACCAGGTTGAAATTTGAAGGCATTTTTTATGTTCACTAAGTTTTGTGCCGCCTTGTCAAAAATCAGCCTGGTGCTGGCAGTTGTAGGATTGTTGTCGGTGGTGTTGTGCGTCCAATGGCAGGTTTTCGGGCGCTATGTTTTGAACGACACTCCCACATGGGCTGAGGCCTTGGCCATGCTCATCGTTTTATTTGTCACGGCCTTTGGCTTGGGTGTGGGTGTTCGAGACGCAGGCCACATTGGCATGGAGTCGCTCATTGTTCTATTGCCAGAAAAGTGGCGAGTTCGTCTTGAGTTGGTCATTCACAGTTTGGTTGCCGTCTTTGGTTTTTTGATGGTGCAAAGTGGTTGGATGTGGGCCAGTGCCAAGTGGCAAGAAAAGAAGCCCATGTTGCCTGTACCGGATGGCATTGACTATGTGCCCGTCATCATTGCGGGCGCACTGATTTTTATTTTCTCTATCGAGCATATCGTCGCCTTGCTTCGCGGTGAAGTTGTGGAGCCATCATGGAATTAACGGTACTCGGTCTTAGTTTTACATTGCTGCTCATCTTGGGCGTACCGGTGGCATTTGCCATTGGCTTGTCCTCTGTCGTCACTATTTTGGTGGCTGGTTTACCGGTTGCCGTTGTATTTCAAAAAATGGTCGGTGGCATGCAGGTGTTTTCGTTTTTAGCCATTCCATTTTTTGTCTTTGCAGGCGAACTGATGCTTTACGGGGGCATCGCCGATCGCATTGTTAAATTTGCCAACAGCTTGGTCGGCCATGTTCGCGGCGGACTTGGTATGAGCAATGTGTTGGGCTGTACCATTTTTGGTGGCGTTGCGGGCTCGCCCTTGGCTGATGTTTCTGCCATTGGCTCCGTCATGATTCCACTGATGAAAAAAGAGGGCTACGACGCAGACTACGCTGTCAATGTCACAACCCACGCTTCTTTGGTGGGGGCCATCATGCCCACCTCTCACAACTTGATTATTTTTACCCTGGCCACCTCAGGCATTGCTTCAGTCAGTATTTTGGGCTTGATCTTGGCGGGTCTCATTCCAGCTGTTATTTTGACGATCTGCAACTTGGCCGCAGCCTACTACGTTGCGGTCAAACGCGGCTACCCTACACACGGCAACTTTCCAGGTTGGTCGGTGGTCTTGATGGCTTTCTTGGCGGCCTTACCAGGGCTCTTTGTGGTGGTCATTATTTTGGGCGGTATTTTGTCGGGCGCTTTTACCGCCACTGAATCTGCGTCGATTGCTGTGGCATGGGCCTTGTTTGTCACAGCGGTTGTCTACCGGTCTTTAACTTGGGCCAACTTTCTGAAGGCTTGTGCCAAGGCATGTAAAACCACCGGTGTCGTTTTGTTGCTCATTGGCATTTCTGCGGCGTTTGGATACTTCATGGCTTTGTATGAAGTGCCGCAAAAAACAGGCGAAATGATGAAGTTGGTCAGTGACCAACCCTGGGTCATTTTCCTCATGATCAATGTGTTGCTGTTCATCTTGGGAACATTTTTGGACATGGCGGCCACCATCCTCATCTGCACGCCCATTTTCTTGCCCATCGCCATGCAGTTTGGCATGGACCCTTTGCAGTTTGGTATTTTGATGCTCATCAATTGTGCGCTGGGGCTTAACACTCCCCCTGTCGGCACGGTTCAGTTTGTGGGGTGTGCCATTGGACAAATATCAGTGGGGCAGGTCATGCGGACCATTGCGCCTTTCTATGGTGCACTGGGCATGACACTCATTGCCGTTACCTATGTCCCCGCATTTTCACTGTGGTTGCCGCAAACCTTTAAGTAATGATTTGAAGTGATGATTTGATATGAATGCGATTGTGTACCCCGTCATCGCCATGCACGATGACGACAACGTCGCCATTGTGGTCACAACGGGTGGATTGAAAGCGGGCGCGCAGGTTCGCAAACATCGCAGTGCATCTGTGGTCACTTTGGTCAATGCTGTGCCCCAAGGTCACAAAGTAGCCCTGGTCAACATTGCGGCCGGTCAATCTGTTATGCGTTACAACGTCAGCATTGGCGTTGCCAAACAAAACATCGAGGCCGGCAGTTGGGTGCATGAGCGCTTGCTTGAAATGCCCGCTGCGCGCAACTTTGACAATTTGCCCATGGCCACTGCCAAAGTTCCTGTGGCCCAAGCGCTCAATGACTTTAGCTTTGAGGGCTATCGCAACCCCGATGGATCAGTAGGTACGCGCAACATCTTGGCCGTCACCACCACCGTTCAATGTGTGGCGGGCGTTGTCGATTTGGCAGTTCAAAAAATCAAACAAGAATTGTTGCCCTTGTACCCCAATGTTGATGATGTGGTGGGCATAGAACACGCTTACGGTTGTGGTGTGGCCATTGATGCGCCCGACGCCATCATCCCCATTCGCACCCTGCGCAACATCAGCCTCAATCCTAATTTTGGCAATGAAGTTTTGGTGGTCAGCTTGGGCTGCGAAAAGTTACCGCCTCTTCGCTTGTTGCCACCGGGAAGTTTTCCATTAATGCCCTCGCAAACCGAGAGCGATGGCCCACATACCGTTTGCTTGCAAGACGAACAGCATGTGGGTTTTATGAGCATGATTCAGCACATTGTCGAAAGTGCCAAGCCGCATTTGCAACGCTTGAACGCTAGGCAGCGAGAAACGGTTCCAGTCAGCGAATTGGTAGTTGGCGTGCAGTGTGGTGGCAGCGATGCATTCTCTGGCGTCACGGCCAACCCCATTGTTGGTTACGCCACCGATTTGTTGGTCCGTGCTGGCGCGACGGTCATGTTCAGCGAGAACACAGAAGTAAGAGACGCTGTGGCCCAACTGACCCACCGTGCAGCCAATACCGAAGTGGCGCAAAGTATTGTCCGTGAGTTGTCTTGGTATGACCAATACTTAGAACGCGGCCAAGCTGATAGAAGCGCCAACACCACACCCGGAAACAAGGCCGGCGGATTGTCCAACATTGTTGAGAAAGCCATGGGCTCGATCGTCAAGAGTGGTTCAATGCCCATCCAGCATGTGTTGGCGCCAGGCGAAAAACTTCAAGCTCATCAAAAGGGCTTGGTCTTTGCGGCAACGCCCGCCAGTGATTTCATTTGCGGTACCTTGCAATTGGCGGCTGGTATGAACCTGCATGTTTTTACAACGGGCCGTGGCACCCCTTATGGCTTGCAAGCTTGCCCTGTCGTCAAGCTTGCAACACGCACAGAATTGGCACAGCGTTGGCACGACTTAATGGATCTGAACGCCGGCCGAGTTGCTGACGGCGAGATCTCCATTGAAGAAGGTGGCTGGGAACTGTTTAAATTGTTGATAGAAGTGGCCAGTGGTCGTCAAACATGGGCAGAGCATTGGAAGCTTCACAATGCCTTGGTTTTATTCAACCCTGCGCCCATTACCTAAAACCTTGAAACCTTCAAACGATAACTTGGATGAAAACTAGGAGACTCTTATGACTGATCGGCGTCAA
>CALPYQ020000013.1 GCA_943327965.2 Singulisphaera sp. GP187 | reverse complement strand
CCAAGTCAATGAACGACAGGGGTGCGCTCATTCACACGCGCAGCATGGAAGAAGCCTGCGCCATCAGCAACCGCATTGCGCCAGAGCACTTGGAAGTCTCAAGTTCTAACCCGCATGCATGGGAGCCTTTGCTCAAACATGCCGGTGCTATTTTCTTGGGCGCCTTCACCAGTGAGTCACTGGGCGATTACTGCGCAGGCCCCAACCATGTGCTGCCCACCAGTGGCACCGCTCGTTTTTCATCGCCCCTGGGTGTGTACGATTTTCAAAAACGCTCAAGCCTCATCGAGGTGAGTGAAAAGGGTGCACAAAGCCTTGGCCACATTGCGGCTGAATTGGCCTATGGCGAAGGTTTGCAAGCTCACGCACGTGCTGCCGAGTTGCGCATGAAACCTGTACCGCCTCAAAGAGATACACCATGAGCGCCTCTCAAAATTCAAACACAGACGCCAATTCACAGTCCGCTGAATGGCGCCAACACATTCGCCAAGATGTGCAGTCGATGCATGCCTATGCCATTCAAAACTCAAGCGGCATGGTCAAACTCGACGCCATGGAAAACCCGTTTGGTTTGTCACCCGAACTGCAGACTGAGTTGGGTCAGCGCCTAGGTGCGTTGGCATTGAACCGCTATCCCGGTGACCGCGTCAATGTGTTGCGCCAGGCCTTGGCCCAGTATGCGCAAATGCCGGAAGGCTTCGACATCATGCTCGGCAATGGTTCGGATGAACTGATCACGCTGGTGTCCGTGGCCTGTGATGTGCCCGGTGCCAAATTTGTTGCGCCTGTTCCTGGTTTTGTCATGTATGCCATGAGTGCCCAGTTGCAAGGCATTGAATTTTTGGGCGTGCCACTCACGGCCAACTTTGAGTTGGACGAAGCCGCCATGATGGCCACCATCGCCCAGCACAAGCCAGCGGTGGTTTATTTGGCTTACCCCAACAACCCAACAGGTACCTTGTGGAACGCCGATGTGATTGAACGCATTGTGGTGGCGCAAGGTCAACAAGGCGGCTTGGTGGTCATGGACGAGGCTTACCAGCCTTTTGCCAACCAGACCTACATGGACCGGATTGCCAAGCATGGCCATGTGTTGCTCATGCGCACTTTGTCAAAGTTTGGATTGGCGGGTGTCAGGCTTGGTTACATGGTGGGCCCTAAAGCACTTATTGCCGAAATTGACAAAGTCAGACCACCCTACAACATCAGCGTGCTGAACTGCGAATGCGCATTGTTTGCTCTCGAACACGCCGATGTATTTGCCGAGCAAGCGGCTCAAATTCGACAAGAACGCCAAATGCTCAGCCAAGCCTTGGCCGCTTTGCCAGGCGTTCAAGTGTTCTCCAGCCAAGCCAATATGCTCCTGGTTCGTATGCCTGACGCCACAAAGTGCTTCGAAGGTATGAAAACGAAAGGCATTTTGGTCAAGAACGTTTCTAAAATGCACACATTGCTGCACAACTGTTTGCGTCTCACGGTCGGAACCCCCACCGAAAACGCCCAAATGTTGGCCGCACTCAAGGAATCTTTATGAGCTTACCCCGCGTTGCAGAAGTCACGCGAAAAACTGCAGAGACTCAAATCAGAGTCAAAGTCAATTTGGACGGCACTGGCCAAGCCAAACTGTCCACTGGCATTGGCTTTTTCGACCACATGCTCGATCAAATTGCACGTCACGGTCTCATCGATTTAGAAATCGACGCCAAAGGCGACCTGCACATTGACGGCCATCACACCGTCGAAGACGTGGGCATCACTTTGGGCCAAGCAGTAGCCCAAGCCGTGGGCGACAAAAAAGGTCTGCGCCGTTACGGCCATGCTTATGTGCCGCTCGACGAAGCCCTGTCGCGTGTTGTCATCGATTTTTCCGGCCGTCCTGGCTTGGTTAACCATGTGCCTTTCACCAGTGGCATGGTCGGTGGTTTTGACACCCAACTCATGCACGAGTTTTTCCAAGGCTTTGTCAACCACGCCTTGGTCACTTTGCACATTGACAATTTGCGTGGCGACAACGCGCACCACCAAGCAGAAACGGTGTTCAAGGCTTTTGCGCGTGCACTGCGCGCTGCCCTCGAAATCGATCCTCGTGCTGCGGGCATCATTCCTTCCACCAAGGGTTCGCTTTAAGCATGTCTCCCAACTCCGTGGCGGTGGTGGATTACGGCATGGGCAACCTCCGATCGGTGGCCCAAGCCGTCATTCATGCGGCCCAAGATACAGGCGTTGAAGTCAAAATCACGTCCAACCCGCAAGATGTTCGCGATGCCACACGGGTGGTGCTGCCGGGGCAGGGCGCCATGCCCGACTGCATGCGCGAATTGCGCGAGTCTGGCCTAATGGATGCCGTGCTAGATGCGGCCGCCAAAAAACCATTATTTGGGGTGTGTGTGGGCATGCAAATGCTGCTCGATCACAGCGAAGAAGGCGGCACACCGGGTTTGGGACTGATCCCTGGCAATGTTGTGAAGTTTGATTTGAGCGGCAAATTGCAGGCCGATGGCAGCCGTTTCAAAGTGCCCCAAATGGGCTGGAACCAGGTCAACTTTAGCCAGCATTCAGGCGCACAACACCCAATTTGGGGCAATATCCCCAACGGCAGTTATTTCTACTTTGTACACAGCTTTTACGCAAAACCCCATAATGCAAACCATGTTGCTGCCGAAACTGATTACGGCGGCCCGTTTGCTTGTGCCATTGCCAAAGATAATTTGTTTGCCACGCAGTTTCACCCAGAAAAGAGTGCCGATCAAGGCTTGGCCTTGTACCGAAACTTTTTGCACTGGCAACCCTGATTTTTCCATTTAACTTTTGTTCCACTCCAGCGCTACCTTTTAGCCATGATTCTGATTCCTGCAATTGATCTCAAAGACGGCCATTGTGTTCGCCTCAAACAAGGCGATATGGACCAAGCCACCACATTTGGTGAAGACCCTGCAGCCATGGCGCGGTCCTGGCTTGAAAAAGGCGCAAGGCGTTTGCACCTGGTCGATCTGAATGGCGCGTTTGCCGGCAAGCCCCAAAACTTTTCGGCCATCAAGTCCATTCTCAATGAAGTGGGCGACGACATCCCCGTTCAACTGGGCGGCGGTATTCGCGATCTAGACACCATCGAAAAATACATCGACGGTGGTTTGCGCTACGTCATCATTGGCACAGCCGCTGTTAAAAACCCAGGCTTTTTGCGCGATGCTTGCAGCGCTTTTGGCGGGCACATTATTGTGGGCCTCGACGCCAAAGACGGCAAAGTGGCCACCGATGGCTGGAGCAAACTCACCGGCCACGAAGTGGTCGACCTGGCCAAAAAGTTCGAAGACTGGGGCGTTGAGTCCATCATCTACACCGACATTGGTCGCGATGGCATGCTCAGCGGCATCAACATTGAAGCCACTGTCAAACTGGCCCAAGCCCTGACCATCCCCGTCATTGCATCGGGTGGTTTGTCCAACATGGCCGACATTGAGAAGCTGTGTGCGGTCGAAGACGAAGGCGTGGAAGGTGTCATTTGCGGCCGCGCCATTTACTCCGGCGATCTCGATTTCCAAGCAGCCCAGGCGCGGGCCGATGAACTCAACGACTGATGTTTTGCAGGGCCATGCCGGCTGGCATTGGTCTTTGCCCAACGGCGACAGCGTCTTTGTGGCCCAACAAGGCGCGCAGGTATTGTCGTGGCAAGCGCAAGGCAAAGAACGCTTGTTCTTAAGTCCCAATTCGGTGTGTGATGGCGCCACGGCCATTCGAGGTGGTGTTCCCGTTTGCTTTCCCCAATTTAATCAGCGTGGCAATTTGCCCAAACATGGCTTTGTTCGCAACATGCCGTGGCGCATGTTGCCAGAGCGCAGCCAAGGCCCCGAAAAAGTCTTTGAGTTGTCTAGCAATGATGCAACCTGGGCTTTGTGGCCGCACGCTTTCAAAGCCTTCTTGACAGTCAGCTTGGCCCCCAACAGTTTGCAAATTTCTTTGGCAGTTGAAAACCATGGTCAGCAAAGCTTGTCATTCACAGGCGCACTTCACACGTACTTTGCAGTCGACGCCATATCGCAGGTTAGTTTGCTAGGACAGGCACAACAGCCCGAATGGGACGCCGTCAAGGACACGCATCAAAAGTGCTCGGGCCAACTTCGTTTCAATGAAGAGTTCGATCGCGTCTACGATGTCGATCCACAAACTCAAGCCCATTGGACTTTGCAGGATGGCAACACCCCATTGCAAATTTCGCAAAGTGCGTCCTGGGGCCAAAGTGTGGTTTGGAATCCCGGCGCCGACAAATGTGCGCAACTCAAAGACATGCCTGCTACCGGCTACCAGCGTATGCTGTGCGTTGAAGCGGCGCGTGTTAACTCCTCTATCCAGGTGCCGCCCAACCAATCTTGGGTTGGCTGGCAACTCTTGACACTTTAATTGCCATGCTTGCCAAACGAATCATTCCTTGCCTTGACGTAACCGGCGGTCGAGTGGTCAAGGGCGTCAATTTTGTAGAACTTCGCGACGCCGGCGATCCCGTTGAAATTGCGGCGCGTTACAACGAACAAGGTGCCGACGAACTCACCTTCCTGGACATCACGGCCACCAGCGACGGCCGCGACCTCATTCTTCACATCATTGAAGCTGTTGCCTCACAGGTTTTCATTCCACTCACTGTGGGCGGGGGTGTGCGCACAGTAGACGATGTCAGGCGATTGCTCAACGCGGGCGCCGACAAAACCAGCTTCAATTCAGCAGCCATTGCCAACCCGCAAGTCATTCGCGATGCGTCCCAAAAGTACGGGGCACAGTGCATTGTGGTTGCCATTGATGCCAAGCGGCGTCAAGGCCAAGACCTCACATTGCGCGGCGAAGGCTGGGACGTCTACAGCCATGGCGGCCGTCAAAATACAGGTCTAGACGCCGTCAAGTGGGCCACCCAAATGGCCGAACACGGCGCTGGCGAAATTTTGCTCACCAGCATGGACCGCGACGGCACCAAGTCAGGCTTCGATTTGGCACTCACCAAAGCGGTAAGCGATGCCGTGCAAGTGCCAGTCATTGCTTCGGGCGGCGTGGGCAATTTGGACCACTTGGCTGACGGCGTCCAACAAGGCGGCGCTGATGCTGTACTGGCCGCCAGCATCTTTCATTACGGCGAATACACCGTTCAGGAAGCCAAGCAGCGCATGCGCGAGCGGGGAATTCCTGTTCGCCTGTAAGAACTGTCATCTGCAAGTGGTAGATTCACCCCATGTTATGGCTTGATCAAATTAAATGGGATGCGCAGGGTCTGGTGCCCGTCATTGCGCAAGAGGCCAGCACCGGCGATGTGCTGATGTTTGCCTGGATGAACCGCGAGGCTTTGGCCAAAACGGCCGAACTCAAGCGCGCCGTGTATTTCAGCCGCTCACGCAACAAGTTGTGGTTCAAAGGCGAAGAGTCTGGCCATGTGCAAACCGTGCACGACATCCGCCTCGATTGCGACAACGATGTGGTGCTGCTCAAAGTCACCCAATTGGGCCATGAACCTGGCATTGCCTGCCATACCGGCCGTCACAGTTGTTTCTTCCAGCAGTACCAAGATGGCGAATGGACCGCCACCGAACCGGTCCTCAAAGACCCCGAATCTATTTACAAGTGAGCACGCGTTGCCAAGACCATGAGTTCTACCGATGCTTTGGCCCGTTTAGCGGCCGTGATTGAAAGTCGCAAACCGGCCAACGGTGGCGACCCCGAAAAAAGTTATGTAGCCCGCCTGCTTCACAAAGGCCCCGATGCCTTTTTGAAAAAAATTGGCGAGGAAGCCACCGAAACCGTGATGGCGGCCAAAGACATGGACCACGGCGGCGAAGCCCACAAGTTGGTGGGCGAAGTGGCCGATTTGTGGTTCCACAGCATGATTGCCTTGGCCCACTATGGCTTGTCACCCGCCGATGTGGTGGCCGAACTCAGTCGCCGCGAAGGCCTCAGTGGTTTGGAGGAAAAAGCCCTCCGCAAAGCCGAATTTCGTGAAAAAACAGGTGAATGATGCACGATCCAAACTGCCTCTTTTGCAAAATCATTGCAGGGAAAATTCCTTCCAAGAAGGTTTACGAAGACGAACATGTGTTCGCTTTTCACGACATTGCGCCTTGGGCGCCGGTCCATTTTTTGATGGTGCCCAAGCTGCACATCCCCTCGATGGCGCAAATCACCCCTGAACATTCCGCTTTAATGGGCCATTTAATGACCTTAGCGCCTAAACTGGCTTTGGAGCAGGGTTGCAGACCCTATCCCGAGGGTGGCTACAGAATAGTCACCAACACTGGCGCCGAGGGCGGACAAGAAATTCACCATTTGCATTTTCATGTCATGGGGGGTCCGCGCCCTTGGCTTCGTGGTTAAGCGCTTAGAATCTGATTCAATTGTTAGGAGATATTCATGGGAACGTTCTCAATTTGGCATTGGCTCATCGTCTTGCTCATCGTGGTCATGGTGTTTGGCACCAAAAAGCTGAAAAACATCGGCTCCGACCTGGGTGGTGCTGTGAAGGGCTTTAAAGATGGCATGAAAGATGCCAATGGCAACCCTGTCAACGAAGAAAAGCCGGCAGGCCAAGTAGCAGCAACTGCCGCTACCGAAAAAACCACGATCGACGTGGAAGCTAAGACGAAGTCCTGATTTGATCGATCTTGGTATTTCCAAAATAGCCCTGATCGGGGTGGTGGCGCTCATCGTCATCGGCCCCGAGAAGTTGCCGCGCGTGGCGCGGACCATGGGCAACCTATTGGGCAAGGCCCAGCGTTACATCTCGGATGTCAAGGCTGAGGTCAATCGTTCTATGGATTTGGATGAACTCAAGAAAATGAAGGAAACGATGGAGGGTGCTGCCAGAGATGTTGAAAGCTCTGTTCAAAGTACCGCCATCGACTTTGAAAAACAGTGGGATGAAACCACAGCCGGGTTGGCCAACGATCCCAATACCCCCCGATGGGAGCCACCGCCGCCTACGTACAAACATCCAGGTAAAAAGTTTCGATTGAAGCAAGCGGCTGTGCCTCAGTGGTACAAAGCTCGCGCAGGTGTCAGAACCAAAACATTGTCTGGCGCAGCCAGAGTGGCTCGATACCGTCCCACCAAATTAGGTAGTCATTAAGTGTCCGATCCCACTCCAAAGCCCGAAGACGAATTGGCCGGCACAGAACAACCCTTTGTCACGCACTTAATGGAGTTGCGCGACAGATTGGTTCGCGCCATGGCGGCCATCGGTGTCGCGGCTGGTGTTTTGGCACTCTTTCCTGGCCCAGGCCAACTTTACGATTTGTTGGCTGCACCGCTGGTATCGCATTTGCCCGCCGGTACCACCCTCATTGCCACGTCGGTCATTTCACCTTTCATGGTGCCGCTCAAAATATTGATGATGGCCGCCTTTTTATTGGCATTGCCCGTGGTTTTGTACCAAGTCTGGGCATTCATTGCGCCTGGTTTGTACACCCACGAAAAGCGCTTGGTCATGCCCCTGGTCATTTCCAGCACCTTGTTGTTTTTCATTGGTGTTGCGTTTTGTTATTTCTTTGTGTTTGGGCAGGTCTTTGCCTTTATCCAAAGCTTTGCGCCCAAAAGCATTACGGCCGCACCTGACATTGAGGCCTATTTAGGCTTTGTGCTCAACATGTTCTTGGCCTTTGGCCTCGCCTTTGAAGTGCCCATTGCGGTGGTGGTATTGGCCCGCTTGGGCGTGGTCACCATCGAAAAACTCAAAGATTTCCGGGGCTATTTTGTGGTGCTTGCATTTGTCATTGCCGCCATTGTTACGCCACCCGATGTGGTGTCCCAATTGGCGCTGGCCATTCCCATGTGTTTGCTTTATGAGCTGGGCATTTGGGCAGCTCAAATTTTCATTAAGCACACACAGGCGCCCAAAGAAGACGGCTCGGCCGAAGACGAAGCGTCTAAATCTGCTTGATGGCAATCAAGGCCGAATAGGGCGAGTACCTGGTGTTACTCGAAGCTCCAAGTTTTTGCCGTTCCTCAAGACCGACAAACTGGCAACTTCGCCAGGTTTGAGCGCGGCCACACTCGACAGCATGTCGGGCACATCGGACACACCCTGACCCGCCACTTGCATGATCAGGTCGCCAGGTTGAATGCCTGCCTTGGCAGCGGGACTGTTTTGCAAAACACCATGAATCAAAACACCTTTGGGCAATGCGCCAGTGGTTTTGTCTTTGGAAATTCCAAAACTCTCGGCCAGTTCGGCATTCAAAGGCCGAGGTTCAACGCCAATCCAACCCCGCGTCACTTTGCCGTCCTTGATGAGGGCCGCCATGATTTGGGTGGCCGTGGACACAGGCACCGCAAAGCCAATGCCCATGTTGCCGCCAGAGCGCGAATAAATGGCGGTGTTGATGCCCATCAACAAGCCGTTGGCGTCGACCAACGCACCGCCTGAATTGCCAGGGTTAATGGCCGCGTCGGTTTGGATGAAGTTTTCAAACGTGTTGATGCCCAATTGTTTGCGCCCTAAGGCACTCACAATGCCGGAGGTGACGGTTTGGCCAACGCCAAAAGGGTTGCCAATGGCCAAAACGGCATCGCCCACTTGCAAGGTTTCCATTTGGCCCAACACAATGACAGGCAGGTTGGGGAGGTCTATTTTGAGCAGGGCCAGATCGGTGTCCGGATCGTTGCCAATGACTTTGGCCAACGCATTGCGGCCGTCATGGAGGTTGACCTCAATGGCCTCTGCGCCTTCAATGACATGGTGGTTGGTCAGGATGTAGCCCTCGGGGCTGACAATCACACCACTGCCCATGCCGCCGCTGGGTGAATCTTCTTCGGGGTCTTCAAAAAAACGAAACCAGGGATCGGCACGGCGGGCCTTGGATCGGGACTTTTGTTGTACCGTGATGCTGACCACCGCGGGCGAAGCCTTGAGGGCTGCTTGCCTGAAACTGCCGCCAGGCGAGGCACCAGCACTGCCATCCAAGATGGCCTGCGTGAAAGAAACTTTTTGGGGGCTGTTGGCACTGCGCAACCAAGTGGGTTGAAGTGTGGCCACGACAAACCAAAGCGCCAACAGTACCGTGACGGTTTGGGAAAAAAGAATCCAGATTTTTTTCATTTTTCTATTGTGGCGTATTCAACCCAATGTTGCCCATTTCATCGCAGAAGCCGTTCGGATGGTTGACAATAGCACCATCTTCAAATGAGACGGCCATGACAGATTTCAAGACGCTGCTTCAGGCGTTCGACCAATTATTGCAACCCGAAAAGTTCAAGGACTACGGACCCAACGGTCTGCAGGTCGAGGGACGGCGTCAAATTCAAAAAATAGTTTCGGGTGTCACGGCCAGTCGTGAACTGATAGATGCCGCCATTGCCGCCAAAGCCGACGCCATCTTCGTGCACCATGGTTTGTTCTGGCGCGGCCAAGACGGCCGCGTGGTGGGTTGGATGAAAGAACGTTTGCAAAGACTGTTGGCAAACGACATCAACTTGTACGCCTACCACCTGCCTTTAGACGCTCATCCTGAGTTGGGCAATAACGCGCAATTGGGCAAAGTTTTGGGGCTGCAGGCCGATGCTTGGTGCGGCGATCAAAACTTGGTCAGCTTGGGACAATCGCAAAGCCTTGTGGCGTTTGAAAATGCCGCAGCCTTGTCTGCCCATGTGGCAGCTTGTTTGGGTAGAACCGTCACTTGCATTGGCGCGCAAGACAAATCTGTCAAACGGATTGCTTGGTGCAGCGGCGGCGCACAGTCTTACTTTGAATCGGCCATTGCGCAGGGTGTCGATGCGTTCATCACTGGCGAAATTTCAGAACCCCAAGCGCACATTGCCAAAGAAACTGGCGTGGCATTTTTGGCGTGTGGCCACCATGCCACCGAGCGCTATGGTGCACCCGCAGTGGCTGCGCATGTGGCGGCCACTTTGGGTTTGGTGCACGAGTTCATCGATATTGATAACCCAGCCTGAAATCCTTCAAACCTAAATGCATTCAATGTCGCAGCCCAAAGTTATTGCCATTACGCCAGGCGACCCATGCGGCATTGGTCCGGAAATCATTGCGCGCGCATTTCTCGAAGATTTCAAGGCCACCTCTGAACGCAATGGGCATGAGCAAATCACCCACCATTGTTTTGTGGCGGGCGATGTTGGCTTGATGCAAAAAGCCGCGCTGATGGTGGACCCCGATGGCCGCCAACTGAAGGTCAAGCCCATTGCGCACATAGCCGACGCTCTGGCGCAGCCCCCGGGCGTTATGCCTGTCTTGCAAGTGGCAAGCCTTGACGCCAATTTGCCTTGGGGTCAAATTGACGCAAGAGCAGGGCGTTTTGCAGGTGAGTGCGTTTTGTGGGCCACGCAAGCGGCGCTTCAGAAAAAAATAGCTGCCTTGGTGACTGCACCGCTGCACAAAGAAGCGCTGTCTGCCGCGGGTGCGCCATTCAATGCATTTCCTGGTCACACAGAATTGCTGCAATCGGAAGCGGCGCGCCATGCGGGGGTGCCCCTGGCCCAAATGCCGGTTCGCATGATGCTGGCCAACGATGAATTGCGCACGGTACTGGTCAGTATTCACATGTCTTTGCGCCAGGCGCTGGAGGCGGTCAGTTACAACAATGTGCTTGAAAGTTTGCGCATTACCCACCAATCTTTGAGTCTGCTGTTGGGACGCCCGCCCAAAATTGCGGTGGCCGGACTCAACCCCCATGCGGGTGAGGGCGGTTTGTTTGGCCGAGAAGAAATTGAAATCATCCAGCCCGCCATGCAAGCTGCCATCGCAGAAGGCATTTTGGCCACGGGCCCCTACGCCCCAGACACGGTGTTCATGCGGGCACGCCAAAAAAACAAGGATGCGGCCGAATTTGACGTGGTCTTGGCCATGTACCACGACCAAGGCTTGATTCCGGTCAAATACATGGGCTTGGAGTTGGGGGTCAATGTCACCTTGGGGCTGCCTTTGGTCAGAACCAGCCCCGACCATGGCACCGCCTTTGACATTGCCGGACAAGGTGTGGCCGATGCGGCCAGCATCAGATCTGCCATCCGCATGGCAAGACAACTGTCCAACTAAGGACACTTTAAAAAGCCCCCCGCAGTCGGCTACAATCTGCGGTTAACCCTGATACCGATTCGCTAGAGGATTCTCATGAGTGATACCCCAGTCGACAGCAGCAAAAGGACGTGGCTGATTGCCTCAACCTGTGCTGGCGCCGTAGGCGCAGGCTTCGTCGCCACCCCCTTCGTCAGCACTTTCCAGCCTTCCGAGCGCGCCAAAGCCGCCGGTGCCGCTGTTGAAGTCGATATTTCCGATGTCAAGCCTGGTGAAAAACTCACCGTTGAGTGGCGCGGAAAGCCAGTGTGGATCATGCGTCGCACCACCGAACAAGTGGAGGCCCTGAAGAAATTGGACGGTCAATTGGCCGACCCTAGCTCTGATCGTCAAGCCTATCCCACCCCCGAATACGCCAAAAACACCCATCGCTCTATCAAACCAGAGTTCATGGTGGCTGTGGGCATTTGCACCCACTTGGGTTGCTCGCCTGGCGACAAATTCCAAACTGGCGCACAGCCTTCTTTGCCTGATGACTGGCAAGGCGGTTTCTTGTGCGCCTGCCACGGCTCTACCTTCGATTTGGCCGGACGCGTGTTCAAAAACAAACCCGCCCCCGACAACTTGGAAGTGCCACCCCACATGTACCTGTCCGACAGCAAGTTGCTGATCGGTGAAGACAAGAAGGCTTGAGGCAAACCATCATGGCTGAATTCAAGGAAATTTCCCCCAACGCCTCTGCTGGCGAAAAAATGATGAACTGGGTCGACAACCGCTTCCCAGCGACTTCTTTGTTCAAAGCTCACATGAGCGAATATTACGCATCCAAAAATTTGAATTTTTGGTATGTTTTTGGCGCATTGTCACTCTTGGTATTGGTCATCCAAATCGTCACCGGCATTTTCTTGGTGATGCATTACAAACCCGACGCCAATTTGGCATTTGCATCAGTTGAGTACATCATGCGCGATGTGCCATGGGGTTGGCTCATTCGCTATATGCACTCCACTGGCGCTTCTGCGTTCTTTATTGTGGTGTATTTGCACATGTTCCGCGGCCTCATGTACGGCAGTTACCGCAAGCCCCGCGAGTTGGTTTGGATTTTTGGCTGTGCCATTTTCCTGTGCCTGATGGCCGAAGCTTTCATGGGTTACTTGTTGCCTTGGGGCCAAATGTCCTACTGGGGCGCCCAAGTGATCGTGAACTTGTTCTCTGCCATTCCTTTCATTGGCCCCGATTTGGCTTTGCTCATCCGCGGCGACTTCGTGGTGGGTGACGCAACCTTGAACCGCTTCTTCAGCTTCCACGTCATTGCTGTGCCGTTGGTTCTGTTGGGCTTGGTGGTGGCGCACATCATTGCGTTGCACGAAGTGGGTTCTAACAATCCTGATGGCGTTGAAATCAAGGCGCCTGGTGCACCCAAAGATGCACAAGGTCACCCATTGGACGGTATCCCTTTCCACCCTTACTACACAGTTCATGACATTTTCTCTGTCAGCCTGTTCTTGATGGTGTTCTCGGCCATTGTGTTCTTTGCGCCTGAGTTTGGTGGCTACTTCTTGGAGTACAACAACTTCATTCCAGCCGACCCGCTCAAAACACCGTTGCACATTGCACCTGTTTGGTACTTCACGCCTTACTACTCCATGTTGCGCGCCATTACCAGCGAGATGATGTATGTCCTCATCGTCTGCGTCCTGTTGGGTGCTGTTTTGGCAGTTAGAAAAAATGCCATGCCCAGCATCCTCAAAGCAGGTCT
>CALPYQ020000012.1 GCA_943327965.2 Singulisphaera sp. GP187 | reverse complement strand
GGCTTTAAAACGCCAACGCGGTGAATGACATGGGCTTGATAAAAATCAAATCGCGCATGGGCTTCATCAATCATGGCATCAATAGACGCCTCAGTCATACCGGGGTAATGCTCTAGCGCCATTGAAACGACTTGGTCAGCCTCTTTGCCAGTCAGCAGGTGTGTATCTCGAACCGTCCCTATAAATGAACAAACCGCTCCAACCCTTAGATCGCCCGCACGCAATTTGTCCAAGACTTCAGCGACGTTAAAGTCTTCGGATTGAATAACAACGCGATTGCTCACCTTTTAGCCTCCAGTGACGGGGGGGAAAAACGCTATTTCAGAGTGATCCTGAACCTTAGCCTCTTCGTTGACCATGACTTGGTTCAAGGCCATTCTGACGGAACGATCGCGTTGAAGACACAGATACACGCCGCCTTTTGCCAACAACTCGTCTCTGACCTGACCAACCGTTGTGGCAGTCGATTCCAACTCCTCGTGCGAGAGCCCAATGGCTTCACGCAATGAAGCGAAATAGCGAATTTTAAATTTCATTGAAGCCACTCTGCAAATGGAAAGTAACGAACCCAGTCGCCATGCTTGATGGCTTGCATACTTGGATTGTCGATGACGCCATCGCCCCATACGACAGACGTCAATACGCCAGAACTTTGATTGGGAAACAAATCAAGGGTTCCAGCCGCATTGCGTTGAACTCGAAGGAATTCTCTGCGCCTGTCTGGTTTGGGAAAATCAAAATTGGCTTGCATCAAGTATGAATTAGAAGCTTTTGGAACTTGCCCTTGAAGCGCCAACAAGAAAGGGCGAACCAACAATTGAAACGTCACAAAGCTGGAAACCGGATTGCCTGGCAATCCCATAAAAAATGCGCCAGCATGTTTGGCGGAATCCGTTGAATCGAGTTGACCAAAAGCAAAGGGCTTGCCGGGTTTCATTGAAATTTGCCAGAGGTTCAATCGGCCCAACTGTTCAACTGCAGGCTTAACGTGATCCTCTTCACCGACTGAGACACCCCCACTCGTCAGGACCAAGTCGTGATCTTGCGCTGCTGCTTTCAACACTTTGAGTGTGTCTGCCAGGTTGTCGGGAACAATGCCAAGATCGGTGACTGCGCAGCCAGCACGCATGAGCAAAGCGCGCAAGAAGAAACGGTTTGAGTTGTAAATGGCGCCAGGTCGCATGTCTTCTGGCGCAATTTCCCCAGGCATGACCAACTCGTCGCCCGTGGAAAACAAGGCGACACGAGGTTTTCGAACGACGCTGACATGGGCTCGTCCAATGCTGGCAGCCAAGCCTAATGACGCAGGGTTGAGTCGCGTGCCCTTGGACAAAACAATGTCACCTCTTCTGACATCCTCCCCGCTTCGTCGAATCCATTGACCTAGCACTGGCACCACATTGACACGCACCACCGGATTGCCAAGGGTGTTGGATTCAACCTCTTCGGTCTGCGTATCCTCTTGCATCACAACCGCGTTAGCACCAGGTGGAATGGGAGCACCAGTGAAAATACGGGCAGCCTCTCCTGGCATGAGCGCATGACCGTGTTGCCCAGCAGGAATTCTTTGAGTGACCGCCAGCTTGACGCCTGGAACTCCCAAGTCCTCGGTCCTCACTGCATAGCCATCCATGGAGGAGTTGTCTTGGGGGGGGACCTGCAAGGCAGAAATTAAGTCTTCCGCTAAAAAACGACCGTCCGCATCCAAAATGGCAATTTGCTCCGTGCCAGTCAACACCCTCACCTGCGCAAGAACTTGGCTCAAAGCCTCATCCAAAGACATCAAGGGCGCGCGCTGAAGAGGTTTGTCTGACGCCATATTCTGAGTCTGCATTAATTGCAATGCGATGCGATGTAATCTTTAACGGCCTGTGCCGATTGGGGCAAAACCATGACCCGTTTAGGCAAAGCTTCAATACCCAAAAATTTGGGTGGTCTGTCTGGTTCCTTGCCAAGGGCTTCAACCAATGTGGCGGCAAATTTAATTGGCAAGGCCGTTTCCAACACCAACATCGGCACGCCGGGTTTGGCCAAAGGCACTGCCACCTTCAAACCATCGGCGGTATGCGTGTCAATCATGATGTGGTTGTTGGCGTAGGTCTCCTGAATGGTTTTGAGCCTGTCAGCGTGCGTACTCTTGCCACTGACAAAACCATACTTTTCTTTGGCATTGACAAAAAGAGGGTTGGAACCTAAGTTGAATTGGCCGTTTTGACTGATCTGGTCGTGGAATAAATTCTTTGTCAGCCCCGCATCGCGGTTGAGCAAATCAAAAACAAAGCGTTCAAAGTTACTGGCCTTTGAAATGTCCATCGAAGGGCTGGAAGTTTCGTGGGTGTCAGCAGTGCCTCGAACCCGGTAGACACCTGTGCGGAAAAATTCATCCAAAACATCATTTTCATTGGTCGCCACCACCAACTGATCAATGGGAAGTCCCATCATGCGCGCAACGTGCCCTGCGCACACATTGCCAAAATTACCGCTTGGCACACAGAAACTGACTTTTTGTGAATCGGTTTTGGTGGCTTGAAAATAACCAGCAAAGTAATACACCACCTGGGCTAGCAAGCGTGCCCAATTGATCGAGTTGACCGTACCAATTTTGTACTTGCGCTTGAACTCCAGATCATGACTCACCGCTTTAACGATGTCCTGACAATCGTCGAAGACCCCCTCAATGGCGATGTTGTGAATGTTTTCATCGAGCAAGCTGAACATTTGTGCTTGCTGAAAAGGGCTCATTCGACCCAGCGGACTGGTCATAAAGACTCGGACGCCCTTTTTACCTCGCATGGCGTACTCTGCAGCACTCCCGGTGTCGCCCGATGTGGCGCCCAAGATATTGAGTTCTGCATGACGGCGTGCCAATTCGTATTCAAACAAATTGCCCAAAAGTTGCATGGCCATGTCTTTGAAGGCCAAGGTTGGGCCATTGGACAAAGCTTCTAGACTGACTTCAGCGCCAGCAACGGCCTGCGTCTTTAGGGCCTTAATTGGCACAATTTCAGCCGTGCCGAAACAGTCTTTGGTATAGGTCTTTAGACAAAGTTCTCGCAAATCGTTGGAAGGTATGTCGTCAATGTATAGGGACAAAACTTCAAACGCTAGAGCAGCATAGCCTTGTGTGTTCCAAACTGCGCGAAGTTGGGCCAATTGAGGCGCTGAAATTTGCGGATATGTTTCCGGCAAATACAAACCACCATCTGGCGCTAAACCTTCAAGCAAAATTTCACAAAACTGCTTGCGATCGGCATGACCGCGTGTGGACAGGTAGCGCATCAGTTCAGTTCTTCCTTGCGAATTTTGGTGATGGGCGCCATCACAGTGGGCAACGCCTGCATCTGCGCCAAGACTTCATTCATGGTGCCTTCGCGCGTTTCATGCGTCAGAATAATCACATCGGTTTGGTTCTCACCAGCTTGGCTGACTTGGTCGGCCTCACGTTGCAACACAGCATCAATGCTGATGTTGGCTTCAGCCAGCAAACCTGTCAGTTTGGCCAAAACGCCCGCCTCGTCTGCCACGCGCAGTCGGAGGTAATAACTGGTCACCACATCGGTCATGGGCAAAATTTGGGTGGTGCTCATGGCATCGGGCTGGAACGCCAAATGCGGCACACGGTTCAGTGGATCGGCTGTGTGCAGGCGCGTGATGTCAACCAAATCGGCAATGACTGCACTGGCTGTAGGTTCAGAGCCCGCACCCTTGCCGTAGTACAAGGTTGTACCAACTGCATCACCTTGCACCATCACAGCATTCATTGCGCCCTCAACATTGGCGATCAAGCGTTGCGTTGGAACCAAGCTTGGGTGAACGCGCAATTCAATGCCAGAGGCCGTTCGCTTGGTAATGCCAAGTAGTTTAATTCTGTAGCCCAACTGTTCAGCGTATTTAATGTCTGCAGCACCCAGCTTGGTAATGCCTTCGACATAGGCTTTATCGAACTGAACAGGAATGCCAAAGGCGATGGCGCTCATCAGCGTAACTTTGTGCGCAGCGTCAACGCCTTCAATGTCAAAAGTGGGGTCTGCCTCTGCATAACCAAGGCGTTGCGCTTCTTTCAGGACCACACCAAAATCCAATCCTTTGTCTCGCATTTCAGACAAGATAAAGTTAGTTGTGCCATTGATGATCCCTGCAACCCACTGGATGCGGTTGGCCGTCAAGCCTTCACGCAGCGATTTGATAATGGGAATGCCACCCGCAACGGCTGCTTCAAAGGCAACCATCACACCTTTGGCATGAGCGGCCGCAAAAATTTCTGTGCCATGAACTGCAAGCAACGCTTTGTTGGCAGTGACGACATGCTTGCCAGCTGCAATGGCTTCCAGAACCAGCGTCTTTGCAATGCCATAGCCGCCAATTAGCTCGACCACAATGTCGATTTCGGGATTGGCAATAATTTGCCGCGCATCACTTACTACTTTGACCTGTGACCCAACCATGGCTTGCGCCTTGGCGATGTCAAGGTCTGCCACCATGCTGACTTCAATACCGCGTCCTGCGCGTCTTGTAATTTCAGATTGATTTCTTTGCAGCACATTGAAAGTACCACTGCCCACGGTGCCCATGCCCATCAGGCCCACTTGAATCGGTTTCATCTTTTCTCTCTCTTATACCGCCGTACCAAAGCGTCGACGCGCCTTCTCTAAAAACTTGGCCATTCTTTCAATTGCTTCGTGCAAATCGTCGAGATGCGGTAAGAAAACAATTCTGAAATGGTCGGGTGAAACCCAATTAAATCCCGTGCCCTGTACCAACATGACCTTGGTCTCTTGCAACATTTCAAGGAAAAATTGTTGGTCATCTTGAATGGGGTAAACCTTGGGGTCGAGCCTTGGAAACATGTAAAGCGCGGCACTGGGCTTGACGCATGACACGCCAGGTATGGCGCTGATCAGTTCATAGGCCAAATCTCTTTGCTTGCGCAATCGACCCCCTTCGTTCACCAACTCATTGATACTTTGGTGTCCCCCCAAGGCCGTTTGAATGGCCCACTGTCCGGGCACATTGGCACAAAGCCGCATGTTCGACAACATGTTCAAACCCTCGATGTAATCCTTTGCTGGAAGCTTGTCACCACTCACGATTAGCCATCCAGCACGGTAACCACAGGATCTGTAGCTTTTAGACAGCGAGTTGAATGTGAGGGTAAGGACATCTTGGCTCAAACTGGCGATGGGTGTGTGTTTCACGCCGTCATACAAGACCTTGTCGTAAACCTCATCGGCAAAGATCACCAATCCATGCTCTCTGGCAATGCTCACGATGGCCATGAGAATTTCGTCAGAGTACAAAGCCCCCGTTGGGTTGTTGGGGTTGATCACCACAATGCCCTTGGTTTTGGCCGTGATTTTGGCCCGAATGTCGTCTAGATCGGGCATCCACCCCTTGGACTCATCGCAAATGTAATGGACTGGGGTACCGCCAGAAAGGCTTGCTGCAGCGGTCCATAAGGGGTAGTCAGGGGCTGGCAAGAGCAATTCATCGCCGTTGTCTAGCAGCGCATTGGTGGCCATCACAATGAGTTCGCTGGCACCATTGCCTAGGTAGATGTCTTCGAGTGTGACGCCTTTGATGCCCTGCTTTTGAGTCTCGTGCATGACGGCTTTGCGAGCGCCAAAAATACCTTTGCTGTCTGAATAACCTGCCGAATTGGGCAAATTCCGAATCATGTCCTGCTGAATTTCCTCGGGCGCATCGAACCCAAACACCGCCAAATTGCCGATATTGAGTTTGATAATTTTGTGGCCCTCCTCCTCCATTTGACGCGCTCGGTCCATGATGGGACCGCGTATGTCGTAGCAAACGTTGGCTAACTTGGCTGATTTATGAATAGTTTTCAAAATCCCTCCGAGGGGTAGTGGCGCTGGGGAAAACCTATAATTTGAACACATAACTGGCCCATTTTTTAATTGCACCCCCTATGAAACTCCACCCCGACGCCAGTAATGCGTATGCCATCCAAAGCTATGGCCCGGAAGGGGTTGTGGTCAATGGTCAATTGCAAACAATGCCTTTGATTTTGTGTGCCGTACAAGGCCCTAAAACTTGGTCAGCAAACAGCTACGAGGACCTCACACAGGCAAATTTCGACGAACTTTTAGCTTTTCAACCTGAGCTGGTCATCTTTGGCAGCGGTAACCGGATCAAATTTCCCGCCCCTCGCCTGCTTCAAGGCTTGATTCACAAAGGCATTGGGGTCGACACCATGGACAATGGGGCGGCCTGCCGGACTTTCAATGTCTTGGCCGGTGAGGGGCGCAGAGTCCTCATGGCCCTTTTGCCCCTAGCCTAGTAATTACAAAGTGTTTGGAGGGTGGTGGAAATCCCCTCTGGTTTCAGGATAAAATACGCGATTGCCGTCCGGTGAGCTTGCCTTGTGCGGCTTAAAACCTAAGCGGTTCATTTCTGTCACGTGAGATTAGTTCTATGGCGATCGTTGTTAACAAACCCCTCCCTGAATTTGAAGCAAACGCAACAAGCGGAGTCAAGGTTTCAAACACATCTCATAACGGCAAAGTCATGATTTTGTACTTCTACCCGAAGGACAATACCCCTGGCTGCACCACCGAAGCCATGCAGTTCAGAGACAAATACAAAGACTTTGCCAAGGCGGGTGCAACAGTATTTGGCGTTTCTCGTGACAATATGAAGTCACATGACGATTTCAAAGCCAAGCTCGAATTGCCCTTCGAATTGATTGCAGACACCGAAGAAAAAATGTGTCACATGTTTGGTGTCGTCAAAAACAAAATTATGTACGGCAAAAAAGTCAAGGGAATCGAGCGCAGCACGTTCCTCATTGGTGCCGATGGCTTGGTCAAGGAAGAGTGGCGTGGCCTGAAAGTCCCTGGTCACGTTGAAGAAGTTCTGAAAGCCGTCAAGGCCCTCAAAAAAGCCGCATAATGGCGACATGCAGCTGAATTACAGCCCCATTCGTTTCACTCTCCAAAGTCAAGCCGCCTCGGTCTCAAGGCGGCTTTTTCTTTGCGCCAACGCTTTTATTTCACCACCTGAGGCCACGATTTATGCCATTGCCCCCTGCCCCCACTCAGCGCGCTTCCCTCATTTCCAATCAAAGCATCGCTAAATCACAAAAAGCCACACCCGTTTCTGCCCGAGCAGCCACCATTGAAGCGGCGCCAAAAAAATCTTCTTCAAAGGAAGATTTAGCACCTATGAGTACTGTCAAAGTTCAACAGAGTGAGGCTGCGCATCTTGTAGAAAAAGCGCCCGCGCCTCAGAAAAAAACCAAGGTTGCCAAAAAACACAATGGGCCAACCAAACTGTTCGTCTTGGACACCAACGTTCTGATGCACGACCCAATGTGCTTGTTCCAATTTGAAGAGCACGACATCTATTTGCCCATGATTGTTTTAGAAGAACTAGACAGTCACAAGAAAGGCATGACCGAAGTTGCCAGAAATGCCCGTCAAACCAGCCGATCACTTGACGCATTGGCGGCCGAACCCGGGACAGACATGAAACAAGGTCTGCCGCTAAGCACAACCGGTCACATTGAAGCGCGCGGTAAACTTTATTTTCAGACTCAAGTCATGGACGTGAGTTTGCCCATCAGCTTACCCCAGGGTAAAGCTGACAACCAAATTCTGGGCGTTGTCCAAGCCCTCGGTAAGTTGCACGCACCCCGCGAAGTTGTCTTGGTTTCCAAGGACATCAACATGCGGGTCAAAGCCAGAGCGCTAGGTCTTGCCGCAGAGGACTATCAAAACGACAAGGTCTTAGAAGATGGCGACCTGATGTACTCCGGCGCCTTGGCTTTGCCGCCAGATTTCTGGAATCGCCACGGCAAAGCCATCGAAAGCTGGCAACAAGGGAGCCACACGTTCTATCGATTCAGTGGGCCCTTGGTGCCCAGCCTGTTAATCAACCAATTTGTCTATCTGGAAGCACCGGGAGAACCCAGCCTTTATGCCAGAGTGACCGAGATTAGGGGCAAAACAGCCGTACTGAAAACACTCAAAGATTTTGGACATGCCAAAAACGCCGTCTGGGGCGTCGCGACAAGAAATCGCGAACAAAACTTTGCAATGAACATGTTGATGGACCCCGAAGTCGATTTCGTCACTTTAGCGGGAACCGCTGGAACCGGCAAAACTCTGATGGCTTTGGCTGCAGGCCTAACTCAAGTACTAGACGATCGTCGTTATACAGAAATCATCATGACGCGAGCCACCGTGAGCGTGGGAGAAGACATTGGATTCTTGCCCGGCACCGAAGAAGAGAAGATGGGCCCTTGGATGGGCGCATTGGACGACAACCTAGAATTTCTTGCAAAAGGCGATGGCGGTAACGCTGGAGAATGGGGCCGCGCAGCGACCAACGAACTGATCAGAAGCCGCATCAAAATCAAGAGCATGAACTTCATGCGCGGTAGAACATTTATGAACAAGTACGTCATCATTGATGAGGCGCAAAATTTAACGCCCAAACAAATGAAGACTTTAATTACGCGGGCGGGCCCAGGCACCAAAATCATTTGCATGGGCAACTTGGCACAAATTGACACGCCCTACTTAACCGAGGGTTCTTCTGGTTTAACTTATGCGGTTGACCGATTTAAAGGCTGGGCGCACGGTGGCCACATTACCTTGGCTCGCGGCGAGCGTTCAAGACTGGCAGACTTTGCCAGCGATGTCCTTTAATAATCGCCGCCACTGCTTGAGGCTAAGCTTTCAAAGCGAGTGAGCGGTTTCAAGAAGGTTAAACGAACGGCACCGGTAGGTCCGTTTCGTTGTTTGCCAATGATGATTTCTGCTACGCCAGGGTCTTTGGAATCTTTGTTGTAGTAATCATCGCGGTAAATGAACATGATGATGTCTGCATCTTGCTCAATGGCGCCTGATTCACGCAGGTCACTCATCATGGGGCGCTTGTCAGTGCGTTGCTCAACGCCTCGATTGAGCTGAGACAGGGCAATCACCGGACATTGAAGTTCTTTGGCCAACATTTTGAGACCGCGAGAAATTTCGCCCAACTCAGTGGCACGGTTGTCGCCATCGGAGCCTGACGAGCCACTCATGAGCTGCAAATAATCCACCACGATCAAGCCCAATTTGCCGCATCGCCGGGCCAACCTGCGCGCATTGGCGCGAAGCTCGCTGGGTGTTAGGCCTGGCGTTTCGTCGATGTGCAAAGAAACTGTTCTGAGTCGCTCGATGGCATCGGTTAACCGGGGCCATTCTTCATCGGTGAGCTTGCCAGTTCGCAGGTGACCTTGGTCGATTCGGCCAATGGAACCCACAACACGAACGGCCAACTGTGCAGCGCCCATTTCCATTGAAAAAACGGCAACGGGTAAACCTTCATTTAACGCAACGTGCTCTGCAATGTTGATGGCAAAAGCAGTTTTACCCATTGAAGGCCTTGCAGCAAGAACCACCAGGTCGCCAGCTTGTAGGCCAGAGGTCATGCGGTCAAGGTCATAAAAACCGGTAGGAACGCCCGTGATGTCATTGGGGTTGTCGGCCATTTCTTGGACGCGGTCCATCAGATCAACCACCAAAGTTTCCATTGACTGGAAACCTTGTTTCATGCGCGAACCCTCTTCACCAATGTTGAAGATTTTTTGTTCAGCTTCGTCTAAGATTTTTTCAACAGGCCGGCCTTGCGTATTGAAGGCATGGGTTGCAATTTCATCACTGGCAGTGACCAATTTACGCAAAATAGAACGCTCACGCACAATTTCTGCGTAGCGGCGAATATTGCTAGCACTGGGAACGTATTGCGCCAAGGAATTCAAATACCCAAGTCCACCCATGCCCTCCGCTTTGCCCTGGTTTTTTAATTGTTCAAAAACGGTAATGACATCGGCAGGCTTTGAACCATTGATGAGGCTTGAAATTGCACCAAAAATGAGTTTGTGTTCGTAACGATAGAAATCATTGTCAGACAACAAATCGCCCATTCGATCCCATGCTGAGTTGTCCAACAACAAGCCGCCCAACACGCTCGACTCAGCCTCAATTGAATGAGGTGGCACGCGAAGTTGCGCAATTTGTTGGTCTGAACTGGCTGGGGCAAAACCCAGTTCAGTTTCAGAATGAGATTGAGGAGAAAAAAGTGCGGACATGGGCAATCGATCAGTAATGCTTGATCTTAAGCATTTAGGGGCTTTTGGTCATGGGAAAAGCCTGTGGATAAGTCGTTGGTAACTATAGAAAGTCTTGTGCATAAACAATAAGTTTGAGCACCAATGAAAAAGCCGCCAGTCTTGCGACGGGCGGCTCTTGGATGTGCTTAGGGTTTAAGCTGTTTCGCCGTAGACAGAAACAGTCACTTCAACCACAACGTCAGTGTGCAAAGCAACAGCAACGGTAGATTCGCTAACAGTTTTGATAGGACCATTTGGCATGCGGATTTGAGCTTTGGCCAAAGCGTAACCAGCTTTGTTCAACTCTTCAGCAATGTCGTGATTGGTCACTGAACCAAACAAACGGCCATCAACGCCAGCTTTTTGAGTGATCTTAACCACTGCACCAGCCAGTTTTTCACCTTGAGCTTGGGCTTCGGCCAATTTGGCAGCAGCCGCTTTTTCAAGTTCGACGCGGCGAGCTTCAAACTCGGCTTTGTTGGCTTCAGTAGCGCGACGTGCACGACCACTTGGGATTAAGAAATTACGAGCGTAACCGTCTTTGACTTTAACGATTTCACCCAAGTTGCCAAGGTTCACAACCTTATCGAGCAGAATAATTTGCATGGTTGTTCTCCTTAAACTTTGTGCTGGTCGCTGTAAGGCAACATGGCCAAAAAGCGAGCGCGCTTAATGGCAGTGTTCAATTGGCGCTGATAAATGGCGCGTGTGCCAGTCAAACGTGCGGGAATGATTTTGCCGTTTTCAGCAATGAAGTCGCGCAATGTGTCGACGTCTTTGTAATCAATCTCTTCCACACCTGTGACTGTGAAGCGGCAGAAACGCTTGCGCTTGAACAGCAATGACTGTGTGTTGCGCTTAGGGCGCTTGTCTTTGTTAAATTTTTTGAAAGTGGCCATGGGGCCTCCTGAAAATTAAAGTGTCTTGAATTCTTGAATGTGCAAAATTACATTTTTTCCGTTTTTGGGAGTGGCTAAAAAACCGCTGAATTTCCAAACGCTGCCAATTGGCTGGGTTTGAATTCTCTCTGCAACAGATCCGATGGCAACAGCTTTGACTGTGGCATTGACCTGTCTGAGAACTCCCGCTTCTTGCATGCTAGAGCTGTGCTCTAGAACCAAGTCGATGACTGGTAATCCAGCCGGCGTGTATCGAATTGCTTTTTGCTCTGCGATACCAGCGGTTAATTCAAGGTGGTTTTGTTCGGTCACTCCCGCAAACAAATGTAATTAGCCTGCAAACTCGGCTTGTTGGGCTTTACGAGCTTCTTCGCGCTCGACTTGTTTCATCATGGAAGATGGGCCTGTTTCGGCTTTCTTCTTGAGAACAGTCATGTGACGCAAAACAGCATCGTTGAACTTGAAAGCGTGTTCGAGTTCGGCCATCACAGCCTGATCAGCTTCAATGTTCACGCACAAGTAGTGGGCTTTGCCCAACTTGTTAATTTGGTATGCCAACTGGCGGCGACCCCAGTCTTCGACACGGTGAATCTTGCCACCGCCGGCAACAATCATGCCTTTGTAACGCTCCAGCATGGCTGGAACTTGTTCGCTCTGATCCGGATGAATCAGCAAAATGATTTCGTAATGACGCATTGAGACTCCTTTTGGGTTTTTACCGTTGAGGTATTAAAAAAAGCTGCCCCCAGCGTCGGACGGGGTACAGCAAGGCTAGCCCGCGATTATAGCCCAGGAATTAGAGCCCTGGGAAGGGGGTTTCGGACGGCGCAATGGGCTTAGGAGGGAGCGGTTCGTGATCAGGCCAAATCAGACTTCCGAGCCAAATGGCCAAAAATCCAGCTGGCGCACCCAAAATACCAGCTGAAATGGGCTGAATTCCAAAAAACAAACCTGAGTTCAGCGGCAAACCGAACATCGCTCTAAATGAAGGCGCGTTGAAGACCATGTAAGAAATGGTCACGCCCAAGCCCAGCAACATGCCCAAAACCACGCCTTTTCGGCTGGCTTTTTTCCAGAATATGCCCATGACCATCCCGGGAAAGAATGCGGAAGCGGCCATCGAAAATGAGGCCGAGACCAAAGCCAGAATTTCTGCCGGTTTCCACGCCGCCACAAAAGCAGCACACATGGCAACCGCCAACAAAGCGAACTTAGACAGGATCACCCTCCCCTCGTCCGTTTCGATGCCATTTTTGGTTCCCAAACGCATGTCGTGCACAAATGCATTGCTGATGGTGAGAAGCAAGCCATCCGCCGTTGAAAGCGCAGCAGCAAAACCGCCTGCAGCAACCAGCCCCGAAATGACATAAGGCAAACCTGCCAACTCCGGGCTGGCCAGCATGATCATGTCAGCACCCAATTTCAATTCTCCGAACTGCAAAATGCCGTCAAGATTGATGTCGGCCACATCGACCAAGGCACTGTCGACCCTTGCCCATTGAGACAACCAATGGGGTAATTCTGAAAATGGACTGCCCACCAAATTGTTCATGACTTCAAATTTGACCAAGACGGCCAATGCGGGCGCGCTCACATACAAGATGGCAATAAATAGCAAAGACCAAGCCACTGATACCCTGGCTTCTGCTTCAGTGGGCACCGTGTAGTAACGGGTTAGCAAGTGTGGCAATCCTGCTGTACCTGCCATCAAACAAAAAATCAAAGCCACAAAGTTGATGCGTGACAAGTTAAATAATTCTTGTTCAGCGGGGGTGCCATCGGGCTGACCCTGAAAGGCTTGACCGTG
>CALPYQ020000011.1 GCA_943327965.2 Singulisphaera sp. GP187 | reverse complement strand
CTGGGCCTTTGTTGTCTAAGCGGCCCAGCACTTGGTCTTTGCTTAACAACGAAATGGGCAGGGTGCTGTATGCCAATTTTTCAATATTGCTGCCCGAATCGTAGACTTGCGTGCCCGTGCTGGCGTTGTAAATTGAGAACGAACGTCCGCCCAAGGTGTACAGCTTGTCATACTGACCATTGGCATTGTGACCCATGGTAGAAATTACTGTTAGACGGCCAAGTTCATTGTCTTTTTTCAGGTCGACGGCGTTTGGAAATGCGCTGCTGCTCAGCACCATGCTGCTGTGTCCAACGCGTTGCGTTTCTTTACGGTCTTTTGCCAAGAAATCATCGCGGTCATCGCCTTCGTTGGCCGTGATGAAATAACGGATGCCATTGGCACTGAATGTGGCAATGCCATCAGGCATATAGATGCCAAACAAGTTTGTGTAGGGCTTTAAGGCAAACGGTGAGGTGGCAGACACTTTGTCCGATGCTGCAATGGCATTGTTTGCCAAGCCGTGGTCCTTGTAACCCATTGGAATAATGCGGTCAATGCGATTGGTATTCAAGTTGACAATTGCAACCGCATTGTTTTCTTGAAGTGTGACAAAAGCTTGAGCACTGTCAGCGCTGATGGCGACATATTCAGGCTCCATGTCTTGCGCCACCGTAGCGCCAGAGCGGCCAATGCGCACATCGGCCGACAATTCGCCTGCACGGCTGGCACCTGCGTTGAAGGCAGAAAAATCAAGGGTGGTGGCCGTGTCTGCAGGCACACCATTGGCAATGGCAATGATAGATATGCTGCCGACGGGGTCAATGCCATCGGTTGCAAAGTTGACGCTCAACTCAGCTTCGTTGGCGACAACCAATTTGCTGCCATCGGGACTGAAAGCCATGCCATCGGGCAAACTGCCAACCGATACTTTTTTCATGAACGCGGCATTGCCTTGCGCGTCCAGCCGATAAAAGGCCACTACACCTAAATCTGTTTTGGGCGATGCCTGAACGGCAATGGCCATCAAGTTGCCGCTAATTGCCAAGGTTTGTACGCCGCCTGCTTTAAATCCGTTGCTGTTGACATCGGGCTCGACTGAAATAACACTGCCCGCACTGAGATTGCTAGCAGTGGTGGGGTTGGCAAGTGCTGTGCTACTGAGGTTGCTCAATGAAATACGTTGAAATGAGGAGGGTGCTTTGGGCGTGTCCACCGTCATAAAAACGGAGCGGCTTGTTGCGTGATAAGCCACAATTTCTGCAATGCCTGCGCCTGGGTTGAGTGCATAACGACCCACCAAGGTGGCCTTGGCCAATGAATTGGGCGTTTCAAAGACTGCGCAACCTGAAAGCGCAACAAGCGTTGCAGCTAGGAAAATAGATTTTAAAAATTTGGCGCGCATTTTGGAACTCGCAAAGTTGTCTAATAACTTTGCAGTCTAAATTGCGCATATGACCAAATTGTGAATATTGAATTTGGTTGAGTGTGTGGCGAAAGGGCTACTTGTGAGCCAAGTTCACATCTTGATATTGGCTTGTTTAATCAGCTTTCCAAATTTTTCAAAATCTTGCTTGTTGATTTTGCTAAATTCTTCGGGACTGATGTTGCCAGGCTCGCCGCCCAAGCCCTTGAGCTTGGCTTGAACATCGGGCAACTTGATAATTCTTGCCAACTCCACTTGAAGTTTGCTGACAATGTCTGGCGGTGTGCCAGTGGTTACAAAAACACCATACCACGTGCTCATTTCAAATCCAGACACACCCGCTTCGGCGAGTGTAGGGACATTGGGCAACTCGGATGAGCGCTGAGCAGTTGTGACAGCCAAAGGTTTGAACTTGCCAGCCTTAATTTGCGCCATGGCCGAGGAAGTTGTGTCAAACATGATTTGCACATTGCCCGCAATAATGTCCAAGTGTGCTTGTGAACTTCCTTTGTAGGGCACATGAATGCTTTTAACACCCGCCGCAATGTCAAAACCTTCGCCTGCAATGTGCTGAGTGCTGCCTACGCCAGATGACGCATATTTAAAGTCTTCTGGTTTGGCTTTCATGAGCGCCACCAATTCTTTGACATTATTGGCAGGCACATTGGCGCCAACGACCAATACATTGGGCACAGTGACCACTAAACCTAAAGGCGTTAAATCTTTGATGGGGTCGAACGACAGCTTGAGCAAATGCGGCGCAATGGCTTGGCCTGTATTGGTGGCAACCAACAGCGTATGGCCGTCGGGAGCCGCTTTGGCAGTGAGGTCGGCCGCAATGGTGTTTGATGCGCCAGGCTTGTTCTCAACAATGAAAGTGCCCTTCAGCGACTCCGACATTTTTTCTGCCAACATGCGGGCAATGATGTCAGTACCGCCGCCTGCACCTGCGCCCACCATGAGCTTGACAGGTTTGTTAGGGTAGGTGCTTTGTGCAAAGCTATTTAGGCTAGTAAGGCTACTTAAGCTGCAGAGTGTGGCGGTCAGCAAACAAGCAATGTATTTTTTCATGAAGTCTGTCCTTCTGCTTAAAAACGATTGAGTGATCGATTATTTGGATTGGCGGTGGTGCTGACCCATGCGGCATGCCAATTCAAATGCGTTGAACATGGCTTGTGGGTTGGCTAAGTTTTGGCCTGCAATGTCGTAGGCGGTGCCGTGCGCGGGCGTGGTAATTGGAATGGGCAAGCCACCATGAACAGTGACGCCTTTTTCAAAGCCCATGAGCTTCATGGCAATTTGGCCTTGATCGTGGTACATGGTGACGACGCCGTCGTAGCCGCCTTCTTTGCGAATGGCGCGCACAAAGGCGGTATCGGCAGGAAAGGGGCCGTCGGCGGGTATGCCGGCTTTGATGCCCATTTCTATACCGGGGGCAATGATTTTGATTTCTTCATCACCGTAGTTGCCGTTGTCGCCGTTGTGAGGGTTAAGGCCGCAAACGGCCAGCCGTGGCGAAGGTTTGCCCGAGGCCTTTAAAGCCTTTGTAATCATTTCAATCGACTCAAACACCTTTTGGCTGCTGAGCAAGCTGCTCACTTCTTTAAGGGCTACATGCGATGTCACCCGCGACGTCCAAAGGTCTTGCAAGACGTTGAGTTCCCCGCATACCCCGTCGTAATTTAGGAATTCTGCAAACCAGCGCAACTCATCTTCTTGATGCATGCCACCCATTCGAAGTGCACTTTTGTTAAGCGGTGCAAAACAAAATGCATCGGCTTTGCCGTCACGGACCAATGCTGCACCTTCTGCTAACGCTGCAATCATGTAGGCGCCATTGTTGGCATCGTAAACAGCCCTTGGAAAGGGTGGCGAATTGAAACCTGACCAATTGTGCCAACTGGCATGGGGCGTTGCAGTGACGCTGTCTTTTTGGCCAATCAGAATAATTTTGGCGGCTTGTTGGGCCGTGCTGTGATTCAAGAGTTTTTGAACCAGTTCGGGGCCGATGCCGGCAGGATCGCCGGTAAATAGAGCGATGGTGGGTTGAGTCATATTGAGTTTGAATGAAGGAGTGACTTGAACACTTAGGATGTTATTGCTGAATGAAATAGCGTGGTACTACGGTGGTGATCCATGGCACATACGTGATTAAGATCAAGGTGCCAACCAACGGCACATAGAACGGAAGCATTTCTTTTAAGACATCGCGCATCTTTACTTTGGCAATGTCTGCAACCAAATAAAGTGACAGTCCCATGGGCGGTGTGACCAAGCCAATCATCAGGTTGAATACAACCACCATGCCAAGATGAACTGGATCGACGCCAGCAGCAATAAGCGGTTTGGCAATGATGGGTGCAATGACCAAAATGGCGGTGGTACTGTCTAAAAACATGCCCACAATCAACAGCATCACGTTCACAATTAAAAGTAATACATAGGGGTCTTTGGACACAGAAAGCATAGCTGTTGTAATTTGTTGGGGAATTTGTTCAACTGACAAAATCCAACCAAAGAGTGCTGCAACAGCGACGATGATCAAAATACCCGAGGTGGCTCGAATGGTCTCAAATGCGGCAACACGCAATCCATCTAAGGTGAGTTTTTTGTAGTAAAAAAAGCCAATAAAAACAGTGTACGCAACCGTAACCGATGCAACCTCTGTGGGTGTAAACCACCCACCCAACATACCAGCAGTTAGCAAAACAGGCGCCGCAAGTGCAGGAATGGCAGGCCACATGTCAGTCCAGAACTCTTTGGCAGTTGGCCACCTTTCAGCCCTTGGGTAGTTTCTTCGTTTGGCCAGCCAGGCAGCGGTTCCCATTAGCATGGCTGTGCAAATGAGGCCCGGCAATATGCCGCCCAGCAAAAGCTGCAAGACAGATGCGCCAGTGACTGTGCCGTAAATGATGAGGGGAATGCTGGGTGGAAAGATGGGACCAATAATGGCCGATGAACTGGTCACTGCACAGGCAAAAGGCACATTGAATCCTTTTTGGCGCATGGCATCAATTTCAATTCTGCCCAGTCCACCAATATCTGCCAGTGCCGAGCCAGAAATGCCAGAAAAAACCAGGCTTCCAAAAATATTGACCTGCGCCAATCCACCAGGTAATCGGCCTACAGCCGTATTTGCAAATTGATAGATGTAGTGTGAAATGCCAGAGCAATTCATCACACTGCCGACAAACAGAAAGACCGGGACCGCAATCAGTGGAAACGAATCCAGGGAGTACAGCATTCGTTGCGCAACAAGATCAACGGGAATGCCATTGATAAAAAGATAGGCCAAGCAGGGGAGGCCAATCGCAAGAACAACCGGAAATCCGAGCAGAAAAAGCGTTAAGAACGAAGCAATTACGAGATATCCAGCCACTGAGCTTCCTTAGGTTAAATTGGTCGTTTTGTCGTTGGCTCGTCCTGTTCGAACGAGGTGAATGAGGACCATCAAAGTTTCTAACGCAAGTAAAAACATGCCCAATGCAAGAGGGGCCATAAAGATATAAAACGGCATTTCTAAAGTTGCAGTTTGATTCTCTAAATTTCTTGAAATTGTCACAAGAGACGCTATGCAAATGGAACCAAAAAATACAATGCCTAAAAATTCAATCAGCATTTGAATGAGCCAGCGTAGCTTTTCTGGCAGCATGGCTTGTAGTTCTTCCATGCAAATTTGTCCGCCATCGCGTGTGACATAAGAAGCCGCTAAAAAAGACAGACAGATTAAAAAGTATCTGGCCAATTCTTCAGCGCCGCTCATGGGGACCCCAAAGACACCGCGCATTACAATTTGCGCAAGCGGCGTTAGGATCAACATGAGCAGCAAGAAGACGCTCAATCCCCGTACGGAGGCTCTGATCAATTCGAGGAGTCGCGTCATCTTGTTTATTTCACGTTACGAATTTCTTCGATGTAAGTTGTCCATTCAGGAAAATCTTTGTTGACTTGAGCCAATACAGATCTTCTAAATGCTTCTAAGTCAAGACCATCTTTGCTTTCGACAAAGATCATGCCCTTGGCTTCCAAATCTTTTCTGTATTTCGCCGATGTTTCTTTGTCCCAGTCCAGGGTTTTGCGGCCCACCTCAGCCATGGTGTCTTCCATGATTTTGCGATCAGCGGCCGAAATACCTTGCCAAATCTTTTCATTGACAAACACAGACAAGACAGACTGCATGTGACTTGTCATCATCACGTACTTTTGACCCTCATAGAGTTTCAAATTAAAAATGTTGGGCAAGGGGTTTTCTTGTCCAACCACCAAGCCTGTTGCAAGGGCTGTTGCCAATTCGGACACTTCAACGGGCGTTGCTACAGCGCCCATGCCTGTCAACATGGATGACCACAGCTTGACGGGCACGCCACGGTACTTTTTGCCAGCCATGTCCTTGGGCGACAAAACCTTTTCTTTGGAGGTGAGTTGTCTAGTGCCTTGGAAAAAACTACCAACAATTCTCATGCCGCCTTTGTCAACCAATTGCTTGTTAATTTCCTGCAAAGCCTTGGAGCTTCTTGAGTCAGTGGCTCGCAGGCTATGCTCTGGATCCCGGTAAACAAAGGGCGTATTGAATACCGCGGTGGCGGGCACAATTTTGCCTAATGACGCAAAATCGTGGTGGCCCATTGCAATGGCGCCTGCTTTGATGCCGTCAACCATTTCACCCACACCCCCTAATTGGGAGTTTGGAAAAACCTGAATTTCAATTCGGCCAGCTGTTCTTTCTTTGACAAGTTTGGCCACTTCGTCTGCATAAATAGTTTGCGGCGCGTTGGCAACGCCTACGTGGGCGTATCGTAGTTTTGTTTGGGCAAAGGCTGAGGTACATGCCAATGAACTTGCAAAAGCAAGTGCCAAGAACATTGAGCTTTTCAATTTGAACTTCATAGTTGTCTCCTTTTGGGTTGCAGAAATTAACGTTGAATGACTTTGAGAATGGCGCTGGTGTCTAGCTCGGAATGACCCATTTCAATCAAGATGCGGTAAAGGGTCAGTGCTTGCGATGTCATGGGAACGGGCACCTTCAAATCGGTTGCATAGCTGTTGACCATTTCCAAGTCTTTGAGAAGTTGCCTGGCATAGCCGCGCGGTGCAAAATCGGCAGCCATCATTCTTGGGAAAATTTGTTGCATCAACACGCCGTCAGCATGGCCACCCGCTAAAGCTGTTGGAATTAAATTGGCGTCGATGCCCGATTTTTTGGCAATAGACACCGACTCTGCAATCACAGCATGCAAGCACCCCACAATGAGTTGGTTGAGTGTCTTGGCAACCAAGCCACTGCCGGGCGGACCCATCAGGGTTAATTGGCCCGAAATGATTTTCAACAAATCTTCATGTTTTGAGTATTCATCGGGCAGTGCGCCCAACATGACTGTTAAGTTGCCGCTGGCTGCCGCAGCGGGGCCGCCCGATACAGGTGCATCCAACCAAGCGCAGTGGGTTTGGTTTCTAAATTTCTTGATTAATTCACATCCTTCAATGACAGGATTGGTCGAAAAATCAATCACGCATTGTGTGGCATCAACTACCTTTGCAATACCGTTCTCTCCAAACACGACGTCTTTGATGGCTGTGAAGGTTGGCAAATTAAGCAGAATTACTTGGCCGGACTGTGCTACAGATTGCAAATTTGAATGTGTGACAACGCCTGCGCTGTGAGCCTTGGCCATCTGTTCTGGATGGATGTCGTAGCCATGTACCTCATAGCCATTGCTTATTAAGTGTTTGGCCATGGGGAGGCCCATTAAGCCCAAGCCGATGTACGCAATAGTGGGTTGGCTGTTCATACGAGTCCCATGTCGTATGTTCGGATGGCGTTGAGTCTGAACAGTTTGTCCTGTTCGCCAACGGTTAGGTCCGAGACAATTTGCTCGAACCCCGTGAATATTTCTTCATAACTTGCACATATTTTGTCAACCGGAAAATTGCTGGCGAACATGCACCGATCAATGCCAAATAAATCGATCAGGGTTTTAACAATATGCCCGTTGGCTTGTACAGTCCATCGGCTGTTTTGAACACCAATGCCTGAAATTTTGACTGAAACATTGGGACATTGACTGACCAGTTTCATGGCCTTGAACCAAGCTTCAATGCCCTCTGTGCTTCTATCGGCCGGCAATCCTGAGTGATTGATGATGATCTTGGTATTTGGGTAGTCTTGAGCCAATGACTGTGCTTCATGCATATGCCACCAAGGCGTTTGCAAATCGAAGCGCAAGCCAAATTGGCTAAGTGCTTCGAACCCTTGACGCCAGGCTTTGTCCATCATGCCGCCTTCTTCAGCCATGCCAGGCTTGGCGTTTGCTTTGGGTTTGTGGCGGATGCTCTTCACGAAATCGAAGGTGCTTTGAAATTCTAATTTCTGCGCCGCATCAATGTCATTCAAGCGGACATGCATGACTGCAACGGTGGGGAGCGCTTGTGATTGACGAAGTTCGTGAATGTATTGAACTTCCCCTTTTGAATCGCTTGGATCCCATTCTGTTTCTACGTAAACCGAACCTTGTATCTGGTATTTGTTTGAGTCGTGAAGGTAATCCGACATCAAATAGTTCTTCTTGATGGATTCGTAGCTTCCGTATCTAAAAGCGATAGGCGGTTCATCACGCAGCCAAGGATGGTAGTTTTTTGACAGATCCCAGAAGTGATGATGGGCGTCAACGATCAATCGTTTGGCAGGATGAAGCGCAGTTGCGGTGGACATCAAATAAATTGGTAATCTGTAATTACGGATTGCAGTATAGTGAACCTCGTAGAATTCACAATATCCGTTAATACCCTCAGTTTTTGAATTGCAGCCAATGGCCAACATGGACCCAATCGCCCGAACCTCTTTGCATTCAGAGGTCACAGCCCGCTTGAGAAGTTTGATTGTGGAATCCCAAATCAAGCCTGGTGAAAGGGTGCCTGAGTTGGAGATCAGCAAGGAACTTGGGGTTTCCAGAACGCCTATTCGCGAAGCTTTGAAGGTCTTGGCCTCAGAAGGCTTGGTTGAGTTGCTGCCTTTGCGGGGTGCAGTGGTCAAGTCATTCAGTCCCAAAGATGCTGCCGACATGCTGGAGGTGATGGGCATGCTCGAAAGTTTTGCGGCCCAAAAGGCATGTAAGGCGGATCAAAAGCGCATTGACCATGTGCTGGCCATGCACGAGAAAATGAAGACCTTGTTTGTTAAAGGCAAGCGACCTGAATATTTCGAGTTAAATCAACAGATTCACGACGCCATGGTCGATATGGCCGACAACGAATCCTTGGCCATGGTTCACCAAACCCTTAGCAAACGCATGCGCAGTTTGCGCTATAGCGGCAACAGCACACCCGACAATTGGCGGGGTGCTTTAGACGATCATGAGCTAATTGCACAAGCGCTAGCGCAGCGCGACGTCAAGAAAATCAAGAAAGCGGTTAATGATCACTTTGTCAATACGATTGCGAGGGTCGTCAAACGTGACAAAACTTAAATCGACATGGGTTGGCTTTAGTTTGGTTTGTGGGTTGGGCTTGAGATTTGGTTGAATTCGATTTCAATCCATCAACTCGCGTCTTCTTGATGCACATCAACTTGATTTAATTCCCTTCCAATATGCTCAATGTGAATGACATTCATTCAATTGCGCTTATGGATTTGGGAAGCCTTGCTGCTACAGCTTGGGTCGGTTTTTAGCAATGCATTTGGGCAGCGACAGATCCCATTTCTGTCGTCTCAAAAAGCATGATCAATCGCTCGCTTTGGCAAAGATATGTCTTGCCTTTTACCTTGTTGTTGGGGCTATTGGCCTTGGCCACCCTTGCGGGTGACTATGTTTTGCATCAGTTCAATTTGGTCTGGGTTGGGCGTTACTTGGGAATACCCGGCACGCTCTTAATTGTTGCATCGCTTTATTACTCCGCGCGAAAGCGCAAGTGGGCGAGTGCTGGCAACCCACAAACACTTCTCAAATTTCATGAATTCGGAACATGGCTAGGTTCAGTCATGGTTTTGATTCATTCAGGCATTCACTTCAATGCCATCTTGCCTTGGTTGGCCACTGTTGCCATGTCCATCAATGTGGTGAGTGGGCTGGTTGGAAAAATGCTCTTAAAGCGTTCGAATCAACACGTGAGTGCTAGGCGTGAGCAATTCAAATCTGAAGGTTTGTCAGCTGTAGAAATAGAGCGATCAATTTTTTGGGATGCAGTCGCGCTAAATGCCATGAGGCAATGGCGAAAAATTCACATCCCCATTTTCATGGTGTTTGCCGTATTGGCCATCGGCCATATCTTTAGCATCTTCTTGTTTTGGGAGTGGGTATGAGCCGCACTCTAAAAATAATTTTGGTGCTTGTCTTGTGTGTCATTGCTATTTTGACTTTTGCCTATGCGCCTTTGATGGTGGCACCCGGCCCCTTAATTGCAGAGCATCAATCCCTCAATGGCGATTGTTTTGCGTGTCACACAGCCTTTCGAGGTGTTGATTCAGCCAAGTGTGTCACCTGCCATCAAACATCCTCTATAGGGCGGTTAACCAGCAAGGGTTTGCCAATCGCTAAACCATCAACTTCAGCCACATTCCACAAAGAGTTAAGTCGTCAAGACTGCGTGTCTTGTCACAGCGATCACCAAGGCGTTAAACGCTATCAAGTCACTAGAAAATTCGATCATTCATTGCTTCAATCTGAGACAAGGCTTTATTGCCAAAATTGTCACAAGCCACCCGTAGACAATCTGCACCAACAAATCAAGAACGAATGTGCCCAGTGCCATACTCAGAAAAAGTGGAAGCCAGCCACCTTTGCGCACAACAAATTCTTTGTGCTTGACCATGATCATTCAGCAACGTGTGTGACGTGTCATGTGGCCAACGATTACAAGAAGTACACATGCTATGGTTGCCACGAACATACGCCTGCCAAAATTAAAAGAGAACATTTGGAAGAGGGTATTCGCAACTTTGACAATTGCGTAGAGTGCCACCGCAGTGGTGATAAAGATGAGGCGAAGGGCGGTGAGGGTAATGAGGGTAAAGAGTTGAAAGAGCGCGATTAATGGTCAGTATTTTTATGAATCTAAATAAGTAATTGTCTGCTTTTTCCGAAAGTTGTTTGGCCCTATCTTTGGACTTTTCAACCAAAGGCTCTCAACATGAAATGTCCCAACTGCGTCGATACCACTTTGGTCATGGCTGACCGCCAAGGTGTAGAAATTGACTATTGCCCCGCATGCCGTGGTGTTTGGCTTGACCGAGGCGAGCTAGACAAGCTGCTTGATAAAGCTGTGGCAGCATCGCCAGCAGCGCCATCTCAAAGTCAACCGCACCGGTCAAGAGGCGATTCTGATCATTCAAATTACCGCGCCCCTCAGCCGTACTACCCAAGCCGTAAAAAGTCGTGGCTGAATGAAATTTTTGATTGACTAGCGCTTGGGCAAAGATTGAATGGCGCTTGGCATGCTTGTCCAAGCTGCGTGGGTGCCATTCATTGTTGCTGGGCCTTGGGGCGCTTGTTGATTCAGAAGGACTTCAAGTCCCGCTGTAGCGCTGTCAATGATGGGCAAATCTACCAGCGACTGAATTTGTGCCGCATAGCCCGCCAGACCCGCACCGCCCAAAATAATGGACTTCACGCCACTGAGTGAAGCCTTTTGGCATGCCGTTTTTAAGCACTTGATGGCCATTTCAGGATTGGCCTGTAGTTCTGCGCCGCTGGGCACAACGGTCTCTATGTGCCTTAGCGCCTTGTCAAATCCAAGGTTGCTGGCCAATCGATGGAGCATGGGTTTCCAACGTTCGCCGCCGGTCACGATAGAAAAAGGCCCTTGTGCCGCAGCCTGAATAAAGGAGGCCTCAGCCAAACCAGTGACAGGGCAGGCTGACATTTCCCGCAGGGCAAACAGCCCTGGATCGCCAAAGCAACCAATCAAGACGCCATCCAAGGGCTCTGGGTGGGCTTCTAAGTGTTCTGCCCAAGCTTGAAGGCAGGCATGCGCCGCAACGGCGTGGCTGGCTTCACAGGCAATGTAAGTGGCACCAAATGAGGCGGTTCTGACATGCAAGCTTGCATGAGCAGGCAATTGCGGTCTCAGCACTTCTTGAAGACGTTGTGTGGTCAAACCATTGGTGTTGGGATTGATCAGCAGGTATTTGGCAATTCTAGGGTTTGGCATGGATGGCTTTTTTGGGTGAGGCCAAGGGGTTCAATCACAAACTTGGTGCGCAATTTCCCAAAAACGGTGCGCTTCCAATTCGAATTCCTTATCTTGATGCACGTCAAGTTTGATGGCGTAGGCATGCTTTGTGCTGAAACGTTGGAGGGTTTATTTCAACGAGTAGTCATCTTAACTTTTTCAAAACATCGATTCAAGGAGAAAACATGAAGCGTCGTGATTTATTGGCCGTAGCCGCATCTGCAGTCGCTGCACCCTGGGTGCATGCACAGTCGTCAGCATGGCCAACCAGAGGGCCTATTCGACTCATCTGTCAGTATCCACCAGGCGGCTTGGTCGACACAGTGGCGCGCTTGTTGGCGCCGCACTTGTCGCAAGCTTTGTCGCAAACTGTTGTGGTTGAAAATAGAGCCGGTGCAGGCGGTCTCATTGGAACCGAATATGCGGCGCGTCAGCCTGCAGATGGCTACTCGCTGTTGGTCAGTCACGCCTCTGTTCATGTTTATGCCACTGCAACGCGCAAGAGCATGCCCTTTGATCCCGTGAATGATTTCACACACATGGCCATGTTGGTTGAAGCGCCCATGTTGCTCATCGTGCGGGGTCAGTCACCGTATCAAAATTTGGCGCAATACGTGGCCGCTGCGAAAACCAAGCCCGTGCGTTATGGCTCTTCTGGCATTGGCTCTGCCAACCATCTTTTTGGTGAGTTGCTCAAAATTGAAGGTCAAGCCAACGAACACGATCATGTGCCCTACCAAGGCAGTGCGCCTGCATTGCAGGACTTGATGGGAGGTCAAATTGACAGTGTTTTTGACCCCGTTACCACCAATGTGGAACGTCTGAAGTCGGGCTCAGTCAGAGCGTTAGCGGTGTCTACGCCCAACCGACTGCCAGCATTTCCAAATATTCCCACCTTTGCGGAGTTGGGCTACAACTCACTGACCGGATCGCAGTGGCTTGGAATGTCTGCACCTAAAAATTTGCCAGCGCCCATTGTGCAAAGAATTTCGGCCCTCATTCCAGAACTGTTGGCCAAGCCAGACGTTATGGCGGCCTTGGAAGCCGTTCAAACCTTGCCACGCAAAACGCCTGTGGTAGGTGATGAATTTACCAAGCTGATTCAATCGCAAATTAACACTTGGACCGCCGTAGCTAAGCGCGCCAAAGTTGAAGTGATCGTTTGATTGTTCTTTAGCCCTAAGGCGGTGCTGTCAATCTTGATGATTGACGGTGCCGCTTTTTGTTTTGGTTAAGATCATTTTTTTATGAAACAAGAAGACGTATGACAGAAGTCAACTTTGACGACATCACAAGCTACGAGCGCTACAAATTGATGGCCAGCCTCATTGTGCCAAGGCCCATTGCGTTGGTCACCACATTGGGTGCCAATGGTGTTGTCAATGCCGCACCCTTTTCCATGTTCAACATGATTGGCGAAGACCCGCCCATCCTCATGATCAGCATCAACCGTTTACAAGATGGGCAGTTGAAAGACACGGCTGCCAACATTTTGCACAACGGCCAATTTGTCGTGCACATGTCAGACGAACCCATTGCACAAAAAATGCATGCTTGCGGAAAAAACTTTCCATCCGATGTCAGTGAGTTGCTTGCTGTGGGTTTCACCCCCGTGCCATCGCGAACCGTCAAACCGCCCCGAATTGCAGAAGCGCCCATTGCATTTGAGTGCGTGCTTCATGAAAAATTAGAGACGCCTAGCCGCTATGTTTTCATTGGCCGCATTCAATGGCTGGCAGCTCGTGACGGATTAATTGACACCCAAGCTTGGCGCGTTAACCTCAAAGACTATCGCCCGGTTGCTCGCTTTGGCGCCAGTTTTTACACCCGCACAGACGACCGTTTTGCCATCTCCGATGCAGAGGGCGACACGCCCCAAAACAACACCGCCATCGATCAGATTTAAAATAATTGGGGTCAGATCAACATTAATTTGGTCAATGAATGGGATGAGTTGGGAAGGGGGGCTTCCTCATACTGGAGTACCAGAAATCGTTCAGCCCCCCTGCCCAACTCATCCCATCCATTGGAAATTAATGTTGATCTGACCCCAATTATTTGACCCCAATT